>DASYVT010000210.1 GCA_035936835.1 Candidatus Methylomirabilota bacterium
CGTCAGCGTCTCGTCGTCCCCGTCGAGGATGCTCTCGTTCAGCGCGCCGCCCATGAACACGCGGAGCAGGGCGAAGCCGTCCGGGGCGCGGCCGGGGTACTTCACGCTTGAGAAGGTGCAGGCGATGATGGGACGCCGCTCGATCTGCGGCACGACGAAGCCGAAGCCGTCGAGCGGGTGCGGGATGTCGGCGCGCCGCCAGCCGAGCGTCACCGTCGCCGAGGACGCGTACGGGATGCCCTCGAGCAGGTGCGCCAGTGACGGGTCCGTGTAGCGCAGCATGCGTCCGGCCTGGTGCGACTCGGTGGCGATGATGACCGCATCCGCCGTCGCCGGCGGGCCGTCGCGGAGGCCGAGTCGCCAGCCCGGGCCCTCGCGCGTGACATCAGTGACGCGGGCTTTGAGCCGGATGGCGTCGAAGGGCAGGCGGGCGCCAAGGGCGCGGATGAGCTCCTCCATCCCTGCAGCAAACGTCACGAAGAGCGACCAGCGCGCCCCGCTCGCGCCGGCCGCTTCCGCGGGCACCCGGCGCGCCCCGCGCCAGAGCCCGAGGATCAGGCTCCGCTCCCTCCGCTCGATGTCGAGGAAGCGCGGCATGGTGGCGACGAGCGAGAGCGTGTCGGGGTCGGCGGTGTAGATCCCCGCGACCAGCGGCTGGGCAACGCGTTCGAGCGCCTCGCGTCCGAGCCGGCGGGACACGAAGGCTCCCAGGCTCTCGTCGGGATCGCCGCCGCGAGGCAGCACGAGATCCATTGCCATCCTGAGCTTGCCGGGCCAGGAAAAGAGGCGCGAGCGGATGAACGGGCCGAGCCGCGTCGGCGCCAGGAGCTGGAAGCCGTCGGGCAGCGGGTGGAGACGTCCACGGAAAGCGACGTACGTGCGGCGGAAGCGGTCGTCGGTGCGCACCAGCCTGTCCTCGATGCCGAGTCGCTTGCAGAGCTGGAGCGCCCACGGCTTCTCCGAGAGGAAGGAGTCCGGTCCGCACTCGACGAGGAACCCTTCGTAACGATCGGTCTGGATGGTGCCGCCCAGCCGGTCACCGGCCTCGAAGAGCGACAGCTCGAGCCGCCGGCCGCGCTCCCGGGTGAGCTCGACGGCTCGGTGTGCGGCGGCCAGCCCCGCGATACCGCCGCCCACGACGGCCAACCTCACCGCGGCCCCCGCGTGACGAGATCGGCGAGCATGGCGATGAACGCGGGGTGATCATTGGCGGCCTGCGCCCGGTGGAAGCGCAGGCCCGCCTCGGCGGCGATGGCGCGCGCCTCGACATCCAGATCGTATAGGACCTCGACGTGGTCGCAGACGAAGCCGATCGGAACGACGACCACGTCCTCGATCCCCTGTCCCTTCATGCCACGAAGCGCGTCGCAGATGTCGGGCGCGAGCCACGGATCGCTCGGGGCGCCGCTCCGGCTCTGGTAGGCGACCTGCCAGCGCGCGTGGCCGAGACGGCCGGCGATGACGAGCGCGGCGGCCTCGAGCTGGCGCGCATAGGGCGAGCCGCTCGCCATCGCGACGGGCACGCTGTGGGCGGTAAAGATCAAGAGCGCATCCACACGCTTCGGCGCGGGCACCTGGGCGAGCGCGGCGGCGGCGCGCGCCACCATGGCGTCGACGAAGCGCGGGTGCTCGGCCCAGGGCGGCGCGTAGGCGACCTCGGGCGCGCCGGCGCCCACCTTCTCGCGGGCCGCCGAGACGTCCGCCACGTAGCGTTCCCACGACGCCTCGGTCTGGAAGGAGGAGAGGATGATGCCGAGCATCCGGCGGCAGCCGCGGTCGCGCATCTCGGCAAGCGTCTCGTGCAGGAACGGATGCCAGTTCCTCATGCCGACGTAGACGGGAGTCGGCACGCCGTCCCGCTTCAGAGCTTGGCGGAGGCCCTCGGCCTGTCTCATCGTCAGCTCATTGAGCGGTGAGCGACCGCCCATCAGCTCGTAATGGTGCGCGACCTCCTCGAGGCGCTCGGGCGGGATGCGGCGCCCCGCCGACACGATCTCAAGGAAAGGCCTGATGTCCTCGCGCTTCTCGGGTCCGCCGAAGGCGATCAGCAGGACTGAATCGAAATCACTCATCGGGCCGACAGCTCGTGCACGATGTCTACGAGCGCCTTCACGTTCTCGACGGGCGTTTCCTGGTGGACGCCGTGGCCGAGGTTGAAGATGTGGCCTGGGTGCTGCGCGGCGGCGTCGAGGATGGCCTTGGCGGCGCGGCGGATCTCGTCGCTGCGCGACAGGAGCACAGCGGGGTCGAGGTTGCCCTGCACGGCCACGTCGTAGCCCAGCCGCTCCCACGTCGGGCCTAGCTCGACGCGCCAGTCGAGTCCGATGACATCGCCCCCCGCCTCCTTCATTAAAGGAAGCAGCGTGGCCGTGCCCACCCCGAAGTGGATGACGGGTATGCCTGGAGTCAGGCGCCGGATGACGGAGCGGCTGTGCGGCAGGACGAACTCGCGGTAGTCGGCTGGTGAGAGCGCGCCGACCCACGAATCGAAGAGCTGGACAGCCTGAGCCCCCGCCGCGATCTGGCCGTTGAGATAGTCCGCCGTGACGTCGGCGAGCCGTCCCAGCATCGCGTGCCACGCGTCCCGCTCCGCACGCATGAAGCGCTTGGTCAGCAGGAACTCGCGCGACGCGCCGCCTTCGATGAGATACGAGGCGAGCGTGAAGGGCGCGCCGGCGAAGCCGATGAGCGGCACGCGGTCGCCCAGCGCCTTGCGCGCGAGCCTGACCGTCTCGAAGACGAAACCCACGGAGGCCTCCACGTCCGCGCGGCCGAGCCGCGCCACGTCATCGGCGCTCCGGACGGGGCGCTCTATGTGCGGCCCCCCGCCCTTGGTGAACTCCAGCCCGACGCCGAGCGGCTCGAGGACCAGCAGGATGTCGGCGAAGAGGATCGCCGCGTCCACGCCCAGCCGCTCCACCGGCTGGAGCGTCACCTC
>DASYVT010000211.1 GCA_035936835.1 Candidatus Methylomirabilota bacterium
GTATCGGGGTGGACGTCCGCCACCTCGCTAATCGTGAGTTGCCCACTCAGACAGGCGGCGCTCACCGATAGCGTGAACCCGCCCACCTGGCGTGACGAGCACGGACGCCCCCGCGCCAAGCGCCCGTGTCCGCGCTGCGGCCGTGAGATTCCGGTGCTCTCCGGCCCGACCGAGCAGCTCGGGTTCCACGGCTGGCAGCCGTGGCAGCTCTGGAGCACCGTCAAGTCGTGCGCGCACCCGCGTCGAGGGCATCCCGGTGCCCGATGCTAACGGTCGCTGGCGGCTGATCGTGGTCGAGGGAGAGGCGAGTTGAACGAGTCGTATGAACCCTGAGCGAGAGGATACCGCGCGCTGGCTCGACGAAGGCCGTGAGCTCCTCGGCATGTTGCATGACGAGGTCGACCATCTGGCCCAGGAGACCGAGCGGCTCCGCGCCGAGCTCGGACGCCTGGATACGCTGCAGGCGGTCATCGCACGCGTCAACCAAGACAACGACCGGCTGCGGGCCGAGCGAGATGAGCTGCTGGTGGGCTTCCGTCGCGTGGCTGATCTGGTGGAACAACTACGGCTGAACCGCCCCGGGTTTCCCGGAGACCGGTTTAGTTGACTCGCGCCACCATGGCGTGAGTCGGGTGGTTCCGATAGTAATGGTCCTCGTACTCGACCGGGGGAACGTACCCGATCGGCTCCAGGAGTCGTTGCGTGTTGTACCAGGAGACCCAGTCGAGCGTGGCGAACTCGACGTCCTCGAGGCCTCGCCAAGGCCCCCTTCTCCGGATGACTTCCGTCTTGAACAATCCGATCACGGACTCGGCGAGCGCATTGATGCTCCTATAGATGTCAAGCGGCTGGCGGGGAGGCGTCCGCACCGGAGCGGTGCAGCAAGTGCCGGAACGCTTCACGTGCGACGTAGCGCTTGAGACACCGGATGATCTCAGCTTTCGTCTTCCCTTCCGCGAGGCGGCGTTTCGTATAGGCGACCGTGGCCGGGTGCCAGCGCATCCGGACGATCACGACCCGGTAGAGGGCGGCGTTCGCTTGCCGATGCCCGCCCCGGTTGAGCCGGTGTCGCGTGGTCTGTCCCGACGAGGCGGGGAGCGGAGCCACACCACAGAGCGCAGCAAAGGCGGCTTCCGAATGGACCCGGCGCGGATTGTCCCCGGCCACGATGAGCAGCTCGGCCGCAGTATCGGGTCCGACTCCGAAGGCGGCCCGGAGCTCCGGAGCCTGCTCCTGGGTGAGGCGGTCGAGCTCACCGTCATGGAGGTGCACCTCGCGATGGAGGTCCAGCCATCGGTGGGCGAGGGCCCGCAGCGCGTGTTTGGCGGCGGCCAGCGGAGTCGTGACCGCACCTGGCCGAAGCCCGGCACATCGATGCAGGAGCGCCGTGTCGGCGAGTCCCGCGAGTTCTTCCCGGAATTCCGCCGGGGCCGTCACGAGGAGGGTCTTGAGGGTGATCAGCGCTTGACTCCGCGCGCGGACGGCCGTGTCGCGCGCGACCTTGAGCACCCGAATCAGCTCGACGGTCCCGTCGCCGGCCTTCGGAACCGCGGTGGCGACCCCGGCGAGGACCGCCCGGGCGGCGGCCTCGGCATCCAGCGGATCGGTCTTGCCCTGGCGATGGCGGGCGGCCCGATCAGGCCGGTTGACCTCGAGCACACGGTAGTCCCGCTGGCGGAGAAACCGTGTGAGCCCCGCCCCGTACGAGCCAGTGCCCTCAACGCCGAAGGCGGTTGGCGTCCCATGCGCCCGGCCCCACTGCTCGAGCTGGGCGTAACCCGCCGTGGTAGCGGGGATGAGCAGCTGCCCAAGCCGGACGCCCAGGGCATCCAGCGCCACGGCGACATGCAGATCCTTATGGGTATCGACCCCGATGACGACTTGCCGGTTCGCCCCCTTATCCATCCGCTCGGCCTCCTTGTGCGATGGTGTGTGGCCCCTGGTCGGACGAGCGGACAAGACTGCGAGGGGATCTCTCGGATCGATCACGCTCCTATGAGGTCACCACCCGCCCGGCCAGTACGCCCTTCAAGCTGCCCGCCGGGCCGACAGATCAACGCCAGGGCACGAAGCCAATCGTATGCAGTGTCAGACCCAGACGGGCAGCTGCTCGAGATCATCGCAGTCGTACGAGTCGCCGACGCTGCCGACCGATGGCTCCATGCCCGCCTCGGCCAATCGCTCGGTGTAGCGAATCGACACGTACTGCCCGAGTTCAACTGGTCGTCGCGGTCGCTGTGATGCACGAGGCCGTTGGTCTCGGCGCGCGACCAGATCGCTTGCTCGAGCGCATCGAGGGC
>DASYVT010000212.1 GCA_035936835.1 Candidatus Methylomirabilota bacterium
TAGCTCACTCACCCCTTTATTTCCTTGAGGATCTCTCGGGCGATCAGGAACTTCATGATCTCGTCCGATCCCGCGCCGATCCTCAGCAGCCGCGCGTTGCGGAAGATGGCCTGGATGGGGAAGTCGGAGGTGTAGCCGATCCCGCCCAGGACCTGCATCGCGTGGTCCACGATCTTCCAGACGGACTCGGCCACGAAGAGCTTGGTCACCGCCGATTCTCGCTGCGCCGGCACTCCCGCTTCCACCATCTTGGCAGTGCGGTAGACGAGCTGGCGGGCGGCGTCCAGCGCCGTGTACATCTCGGCGAGCTTGAAGGACACGCCCTCGAACATGGCGATGGGCTGCTTGAACTGGATCCGTTTGGTGGAATACTCCGCTGCGATCTCTAATGCCCGCCGAGCTGAGCCCAGAGCCGCCATGCAGTAGGTCACGCGCTCGGTGTCGAGCTCGTCCATGAGCACCTGGTAGCCGCCGTTGAGCGGTCCCAGCAGGCTCTCCTTCGGGATGTCCACGTCTTTGAAATCGATCCAGACGTTGTCCATCATGTCGCCCATGACGACTTCGTCGAGCTGGCGCTGGATGGTCACGCCGGGGTGGTCCATGGGCACGATGAAGGTGGACATGCCCTTGTGCGGATGCGCGCCCTCCTCGGTGATGGCGAACAGCGTCAGGTAGTCCGCGAGCCCGCCGCCTGTGATGAAGCGCTTCTGGCCGTTGATGACCCAGCGGTCGCCCTGGAGAACTGCCTTGGTCTGCATTCGGGAGGTATCGGAGCCGATCTGGGGCTCGGTGATGGCGAGCGCGGCCAGCTCGTCCCCCCGGAGGCGCGCGGGGATGTGGCGCTTCTTCTGCTCCGGTGTCCCGTAGCGGAGGATGGAGATGGTCCCGAGCGTGAGCGACACCGAGCGGATGCTGTCGCCGGGGTGCCCGGCGGCCGCCAGCTCCTCGTCGATGATGCACTCGGCGACGACGCCGCGCCCGTTGCCCCCGTACTCCTCGGGGAAGAGCGCTCCGGTGATGCCGGCCTCGCCGAGCTGCCGGAGGTAGGCCTTGGCCAGGGCGCGGAGCTTCTCACGGCGCTCCTTGCCTTCGTGGCGCGCCTTGATCTGCTTGACTTGGAGGTGCGCGCCCGCTGCAAGCGGGAGGATCTCACGCTGGACGAAGGCGCGGCTCTGGTGCATGATCTCGCGCTCGGCGGGCGTGTACAGGAAGGTCTGGCCGTCGCTGACCGACCAGCCGCCGGGCATGCTGATGTCGTCCATGCCGATTGCCTTGAAGCGGTCGTCGCTCATTTGCCGATGACTCCTTCCGCCCGGAGCCGGGCGATGGTCTGGCTTCCGTAGCCGAGGATCTCGGTCAGGATGGCTTCGGTGTGCTGGCCGAGGGCAGGGGCGGGCGCCGGATGCCGGATCTCGCCCTCGGTCCTGATGGGGCTCGCCACCTCGCGGATGCGGCCGAACTGCGGGTGGTCCACCTCGACGATCATCTCGCGCGCGCGCACCTGCTCGTCTTCGAGCGCCTGCGCCACGGTGTTCACGGGCGCGCACGGCACATGCCCGCGCAGGAGGGCCAGCCACTCGGCCGTGGTCTTCTCCACGAAGCGCGCCTCCAGGATGGCGACCAGCTCCGCCTTGTGGGCGAAGCGGTCCGGGAAGCCGGTGAAGCGCGGGTCCTGTCCGAGCTCGGGCAGCCCCATCCGCTCGATCAGCGCCTGCCAGAACTTGTCCTTGTTGCAGAAGACGACGATCCAGCCGTCCCTGGTCGGGAAGTTCTGCGCCGGCACGAGGGTCTGGTGGCCGGAATGCGCCACGCGCTGAGGCTCCCACTCGCGGTTGAGCGCCCAGATCGCGAAGTACGAGAGCATGCTCACCGCCGTGTCCAGGAGCGAGATGTCCACGTTGCGGCCGATCCCCGTGCGCTGGGCGTCGTAGAGGCCGACCATGAGGCCGACCATGCCGGCGTAGCCTCCCGCGAAGTCGATGACAGACACGCCGCATTTTCCCGGCGGGCCGTCGGGCTCGCCGGTGACGGTCATGTAGCCCGCGTAGCCCTGGATGAGGTAGTCGAAGGCCGGCTCGGCGGCGCGCGGCCCCGTCGTCCCGAAACCGGTGAGCGAGCAGCAGACGATCCTGGGATTGTCGGCCTTGAGCGCGTCGTAGGTCAGCCCGAGCTTGGCGGGAAGGTCGCCGCGGAGGTTGTTGAAGACCGCGTCGGAGACCTTGACGAGGTCGTGGAGCACGGCCTGGCCCGCCGGACGCTGAAGGTTGAGCGTCAGCGACTTCTTGCCGCGGTTGAACGACTGGAAAAAGAGCGAGTCCTGCTCGTGCTGGTACGGCGGCACGTACCGCGAGCTGTCGCCGCCCACGCCCGGGTCCTCGATCTTGATGATCTCGGCGCCGAGGTCCGCCAGCACCTGCGTGCCGAACGGGCCGGCCCCGAACTGCGAGACGGAGAGGATGCGCGTGCCTTCGAGGGGAGGTCTCGCCATCTCAGTAGGGCAGCCGGCCTTCGCCGAGGGTCGGGTGGTTCTTCTTGGGCACGAGGACCTTTCTGGTGTACGAGCAGACCTGGTCTCCCCGCTGGTTGGTCGCGATGGTCTCGACGGTGACGATGCCGCGGTCGCCCTGGCTGGACTCGCGAAGCTCGAGCACGCGGCTCTGCGCGTAGAGGGTGTCGCCGATGAACGTAGGCTTCTCGTGCTTGAGAGTGTCCACCTCGAGGTTGGCGATGGCGCGCCCCGAGATGTCGGCGACGCTCATGCCGATGACGACGCTGTAGACGAGCGGTCCCAGCACCACGCGCTGTTTGTGCTGGGTATAGGTTTCCGCGTAGTGCGCATCCGAGTGGAGCGGGTGCTGGTTCATCGTCAGGAGCGCGAACCAGGTGCAGTCCGCCTCGGTGATCGTACGCCCCGGCCAGTGCCTGAAGGCCTGCCCGACGGCGAACTCCTCGAAGTAGCGCCCGTAGCTCATGCCGATCCGCCGCTCAGGTAGTTGTTGGCGACGGCGTGGCGTGCGATGGCGCGGCGCAGGGTCTCGTCGCCGGCCTCGCCCGCCAGGAGCGCTGCGGCGTCACGATAGTAGCGCTCCACGGGGAACTCGGCGCTGTAGCCGTAGCCGCCATGGATGCGCATGGCCTCGAGCGTCACCATGTAGGCCGTCTCGGCGGCGTGGAGGTGGGCCATCGCCGCGTGCGCCGGCGCCGCTTCGCCCGCGCCGTCTTCGGCGGCGGCCCGGTGGGTGAGGAGACGGGCGACCGCGATGGCCGTCGCCATGTCGGCCAGCTTGAGCTGGATCGCTTGGTGCTGGCAGATGGGCACGCCGAACGCGCTGCGCTGCTGGGAGTAGCGGAGCGCCGTCTCGAAGGCGGCCTGCGCCAGGCCCACGGCGGCGGCGGCCTCGCGCACCCGCGCCGCCGCCTGGGCCGCCGCGATGGCCGCGGCGCCGGGAGCGGCCGTGCCGCCGAGCGTCTGGCGCGCTGGCACGACGCAGCCCTTGAGCTGGGTGTGCCAGAGATCGGCGCCGCGGCGCCCGGGCGTCTCGAAGGGCTCGGTCAGGACGAGGCCCGGCTGCCCCGCCTCGAGGACGAAGGCGAGCATCTGCTCGTCGACGGACTCCAGAAGAACGAACAGGTCCGCGTGTCGGCCGGGGCCGGCGACCAGCCCGTCGCCGCTCAAGATGAAGCCGTCGGCATGCCTGAGCGCGTTCAGCTCGCGTACCGCCGGCTCGCGCAGGCGCCTCAGCATCCCCCCGCGGGGCTTGCCCGAGGCCAATCCGGGCAGGAGCCGCAGGCGCTGCTCGACCGAGCCCAGGCGCAGGATGAGATCGGCCGCGTCGAGGTGGTCCCGGAGCACGGATGCGACCGACGCCGAGCCGCGCCCGATCTCCTCGGCGATGAGGGCGTAGGCGAGGCCGTCGAGGTTGAGGCCTCCAGCATCCACCGGGATGACGGCGCCGAAGAGCCCGAGGTCCGCGAGCTTGTCCAGCGATGCCGAAGGGAAGCGCCCGGCGCGGTCGTCCTCTACGGCGGCCGGGGCGATCTCGCGCTCGACCAGTTGACGCACGGCGAGGGTCATCTGCCGGCGCTCCATGGGCTCGGCCTCGAGCGACGTGAGGGCGCCCAGCCGCTCGCCGTGGCGCTGGAGCAGGTTCTTCGCGATGATCGTCCGCTGGATCTCGTTGGTGCCTTCGCCGATCATCATGAGGGGCGTGTCGCGGAAGAGGCGCTCGACCACGCCCGCGGTCGCCTGGCCGGGGCCACCGAGGATGCGGATGGCGTCGGCCGCGGCCTCCTGGGCGCTTTCCGAGGCGTAGAGCTTGGCCATGCCGGCCTCGAGATCGCAGCGCTCACCGCGATCCTTCATCCCCGCCGCCCAGTAGGTCAGGAGCCTCGCTCCGTCCACTCGGATGGCGATCGAGGCCAGCGCGGTGGGCGGTTCGGCCACGCCGAGGGCGCCGCGCGCGGCTTCCTCCAGCGCCGCCTGCGCGACGCCGACGGCGCGCGCGGCGATGTTGATGCGTCCCGTTTCGAGCCCCGACATGACGTGCTTGAAGCCTCGCCCCTCGACGCCTCCGACCAGATTGACGGCGGGGCAGGGGAAATTTTCGAAGAGGAGCTCGGCGGTGTCCACGCCCTTGTAGCCGAGCTTGGCGATGGACTTGACCACCTGAAGACCGGCGTCCCCCTTCTCGACGATGAAGCACGACATGCCGCGGTAGCGCGGCCGCGCCGAGGCGTCGGTCAGGGCGAGGAGCGCGAAGGTCGTGCCTTCGCGGCCGTTGGTGACGAACATCTTGGAGCCGGAGATGCGATAGCCGTCGCCGTGCCGCGTGGCCACGGTCCGGATGGCCTGGACGTCAGAGCCCGCGTGCGGTTCCGTCAGACAGAGGCCGCCACGCGCGAGCCCGCTGGCAAAGCGCGGCAGCAGGCGGCGCTTCTGTTCGTCCGTGCCATGCTGGAGCACGATCAGGGCCGCCATCGTGTGGCTGTTGATCACGCCCGCGAGCGACATGAAGCCGCGGCAGATCTCCTCGATGACGCGCGCGTAGGTCAGGACGTCGAGGCCGAGCCCGCCGTATTCGCCGGGCACGAGCGCGCCGAAGAGGCCCATCTCCCGCATGCGCGCGACCAGGTCGTGGGGATAGGCGTCGGCGTGCTCGAGGGCGGAGGCCGCGGGGACGACCTCCTTGTCCACGAACTGGCGCACCGCCGCGACGATCGGGTGCGCGACGTGGAGCGGAGTCGGCATGACCGCTCTCAGGCGCTAGGCCGTGCCGGCGAGCTTGGAGGCCGCCAGCAGGAGGGTGTTGGCGCCCTTCTCGATGTCATCCATGGGCGTGAACTCCTCCTCGCAGTGGCTGCGCCCGCCGCGGGATGGGACGAAGATCATCCCCGTGGGGCAGATGGTCGCCATGTACTGGGCGTCGTGTCCGGCCCCGGAGAGGATGCGCCGGTAGCCGTACCCGAGGCCCTTGGCCGCTTCCTCGATCGTGTCCACGACCTCGATGTCGAAGTGGGTCCGCGGCACGCGCCAGTAGTGATCGAGCTCGTACGTGACCCCTTCGACGCGGGCGGCGTCCTTGACCAGGCGGTCGAGAAAGCCCAGGGCGCGGGTGACGTGATGCTCCTCGGGCGCGCGCAGGTCGACGGACAGGCTCACGCGCCCCGGGATTGCGTTGGGGATATTGGGCGTCACGTCGAGGCGGCCGACGGTCGAGACCATGTCGCCGCCGATCTTGCGCGGGATCTCGCGCACGCCGCGGATGATCTCGGCGGCCGCGACGAGCGCGTCGTGGCGGATGCGCATGGGCGTCGGGCCCGCGTGATTCTGGACGCCCGTGAGCGTGAGCCGCGACCAGGAGATCGCGACGATGCCCTCGACCACGCCCACCGAGAGGTGCTGTTCCTCGAGGATGGGGCCCTGCTCGATGTGGAGCTCGAGGTAGGCGCGAAGCGGGCGGGGGACGCAGGGCTCCGAGCCGAGATAGCCGATCCGCTCGAGCTCGTCGCCCAGCCGGAGGCCGTCCCTGTCGCGCGCGTTGTAGGCGTCTTCGAGTGGGATTTTCCCTGCCATGACCCCCGAGCCGATCATGGCGGGCTGGAAGCGCGCCCCCTCCTCGTTGGTGAAGATGGCCATCGCGACGGGGTGGCGCGTCGCGGCCTTGCGGTCGTTGAGGATCCGGATGGTCTCGAGCGCGCAGAGGACGCCCAGCTGGCCGTCGTACTTCCCGCCCGTCGGCACCGAGTCGGCGTGCGAGCCCATCATGACGGGCGCCACGCCGTCCGAGCCGGCGCGCTGGCCGAAGATGTTGCCCATCTGGTCTACCGTGACGCTGAGACCAGCCTCGCGCATCCATTCCACGAGGAGATCCCGGCCGCGGCGATCGTCGTCGGTGAGCGCCACGCGGTTGAGCCCGCCCTTGGCGGTCGCGCCGACTCGCCCGAGCGCCTCCATGCTCTCCTCGAGCCGCTTGCGGTTGATGCGCATGGCCCCTCCGGGGTCAGAATCCGAGGCACACCTTCTCGAGTTGCGCGCCGGCCGGGACTCCCTGGCGGGTCCCGCCGGCGCGAGACGGCTATTGTCCAGCACGCGGGCCCGATCGGCAAGGCCCTGCACCCGGGTATCAACGCCCGGTGGTAAACTGACAACATCGTGAGCGATTCGCACCTGCACCACCACCTGTCGCCTCAGAGCATTCGCTTCTGCCCGCTCTGCGGCGGCGCGCTCGAGCGCCGCGCCGTGCCGCCGGAAGGCAAGCGCGAGATGGTCTGCGCCGGCTGTTCCTTTGTCTTCTACCTGAACCACAAGGTGGTGGCCGCGACCATCCCCGAGGACGAGGGGCGCGTCCTGCTCACGCGCCGGACGATTCAGCCGGCGCGTGGCAAGTGGACCTTCCCCGGCGGCTTCGTGGATTGGGGCGAGCCCGTCGAGGACGCGGCAGTGCGGGAGACCTGGGAGGAGACCGGACTGAAGGTGGATCTCTCGGGCCTCCTGGGCGTCTATTCCTACCCGGGCACGCCGATGGTGATCGTCGTCTACCGGGCACGCGTGATCGAAGGCGAGGTCAGGACGTGCAGCGAGAACGACCGCGTCGAGTGGGTGGTGCCGGCCGAGATCCCGTGGGAGGAGCTGGCCTTCCCGTCCACCGAAGCCGCGCTGCGCGACTTCCTGTCCGGCCGGGTCCTCTAGTCAGCGTCAGCTCCGCGAGTGCGCGCGGCGGTTGCCTTGCCCGCTGCGACCCTGCCACGCTATAGTCGGGCGCTGTACGGAAGGAGGCACCGACATGGTCACCCGCACCATTCGCGGCCGGAGAAGGTCATGGACCGGCCGGACTGGACGGTTCCGTAGAGAACAGACGGAGTTGACGCTGCCGTGGCACGTAATGTGTCGAAGTTCCACCCTGATTGTTCCCATAGCAGTGGAGTCTCGTGGCCCTGCTATGCAGCAGCGCGCGCCGCGTCACCGTTTCTGGATGGTTCCGTCCAATTTGCGTTCGACTGACCGAGGGAGAATCATTGGCTAACCGGCGACTAACCGAGACAGAGCTCGCGGACGTATTCCGCCGGATTCTGCAGGAGGGTCGCACACGGCTTCGTAACTCTAGTCGAGATGACGAGTCCCTGCACTGGGCCCTCCGGCGGAAGCTCACGAAGGAGCTGATGTACGACGAGCGCGGCAGACCGATGCACCGCGTGAAGCTCAAGTCCCTCAAGCGAGGGGAGCAGGGTGGAAAGTGCGCGTTGTGCCCACGCGAGCTTCCGGCGAGAAACTCCGTCCTCGATCGGTTCGAGGCCATGAAGGGACACACCGCCGAGAATACGCGCCTTCTTTGCCCAGAATGCGACCACAGAGTTCAGGTCGAGCGGGGTTTTGCGTGAAGTCTTACTGAAAGCGGGCCCAACAACCCGCTGCAGCGGACTGCCGGCTCGCGTTGCTCGCTTCCCCGCCGCTGAGCGCAAACGTTGGGCGCGAAGGACAGGCCATGGCGTGCACTCTCAAAGCATCCGCTACGCGGGATAGGTCCGGCGTAGCCAAGTGAAGCGGCTCTCCGGGATCTTGTTCCAGATCGACGAGGCGGCACGCCTCGTCGGCGACGGCCGACAAGAACCTCTTCGTGTTGCGCTGCTCCTTTTCGATAACGCTACGGAGCGTCAGATGGACTGGGCAATCAGGGCTGAGCTCGCCGACGCCGAGTTCCGAGAGAAGATTCGCGCCGCCACACTTGACATCCCTGCGGCGCAGCGACCTGCGGATCTCCAATGGCTAGTCGACTGGCAACCGCTGATCCGCAGGCAAATGTCCCTCATCGACCGTAGCTTCAACGAGAAAGTGGACTTTCTTGCGAGTCTTCCGGGCAAGCTGAACCCGGCACTCCAAGCTCCGCTGAAACATCTTCACCAATACCGCAACCAGGCATACCATCGCGGCGAGGTCCGGCCGGCGACCTTGACGATTGCTTGCCGTCTCCTGGTCGAGATCAACTGCGAACTGCTGCTATCTCAAGGCTGGGGCGGTAGTAGTTATGGTTCTGCTGAGGACTATTCTTGGCTCGAGAAACGGTTCGAGGTTCGCGCGAGTCAGACGCTCGGTGACTCCGACTTCATTCAGCGGGTGGCCGAGGAGACGCGTAGGCGAGTATTCATCGATGCCTCCGCGCTAGGCGCTGCGCTCGCCGATCACCTTGTGGCGAGGATCGCTGATCTCCGAAGTGCCATTGACTTCGTCTTGGAAGGCACGAGACTCTTCCGTTCTCCCGCCGAGGTATTTCGCGCCAGCCAGTACCGCGGAGCGGCGCTCCGAAGCGGGGAGCCAGCGGCCCCGCTGCCTCCGGGTGGCTATACACCTCGGTTGGGGCTAGAAGTCCTCGACGATCCCCTTGCGCGCCGGGCTGAGATCTCACAAGGCACGACGCGGATCGAGGCGTTCCGTTCTATTCTGTCCTCGAGGCGACTCTCGAACTGTTCGAAGGCGACGTTCATGCGATGGCTGCAGAAGTGGATCACGCCATTCAGTGGGCGGTCGACATGGCCCGTGGCAGATGAAGCAGCGCCCAACTGTGCGCTACAGCGGCTCGGGGCTCGCGTTGCACGCCCCGCCCGCTGAGCGCTGGCGTCGGACGTCACACCAGTGCCGACGCGCTCTTAGGTGGCCATACAAACGTATGGCTTCCATGACGGTGCCGTGCTAGCATCTCGTAAGTGGCGACCGCCCGTTTCGAGTGGGGCTCGGACAAGGATAGGGAGAACCAGCGGAAGCATGGCGTCGCCTTCGCGAGCGCGCAGTTTGCGTTCGCGGATCCAATCCGCGTGATCGCGGAAGATCTCTCTCATGGCTCCGGGGAGAAGCGGTACTACTGCTTCGGCCGAGTTGCTGGCGGAGTACTGACGGTCCGATTCACGTATCGAGAGGATGCCGTTCGAATCTTTGGCGCGGGCTACTGGCGAAGGGGTAAGACAATCTATGAGCGCGAAAATCAGATACACAGATGAGCCGCTAGGGAGACTGAAGGTCGTTGGTGACTTCCTTCCTCGACCGGAGGAGCTTGTCTTCCGGGATGAGGGCGTCAAGGTTACGATCGCGTTGAGCAAGCGCAGCGTTGAATTCTTCAAAGGGGAGGCGCGGAAGCACAACACGCAGTATCAGCGAATGATTCGTCGGCTTCTTGACGCCTATGCGGAACATCACTCGAGACGTCTAACCACGCGCGCAACACGGACGCGCGCCAGAACGGCACGCGCCGGTTAGCGCGGGCGTTCGGGCGGCTAGGCGCGCGAGGGAAGGACGGCGGTCGCCTTGCCGGTGATGACCTTCTCGCCCTTCTGGTTCTCGGCCCAGAGCTCGAGGTCGACCAGATAGGGGCCGTCGCCGTCCTTGGGCGGACGCTTCGCGACGACCTTGCCGCGGCAGGTGACGACGTCACCCAGGCGCACCAGCGCGGCGAAGCGAACGCCGACCTTCCTCACGCTGCCGACGCCGAGCCAGTCGGTCACCGACTGCGCGACGAAGCCCATGGACAGCATGCCGTGGGCGAAGACGTCGCCCATGCCGGCCGCCTTCGCGAACGCGGCGTCCTGGTGGATGGGGTTGAAGTCGCCCGAGGCGCCGGCGTAGCGCGTCAGCTGGATCTGCTGGATGGGCGGCTTCACCAGCGGGGGCATCTCGCTCCCGACCTGGACTTCGTCCGCGTAGACCTTGGCGTATTTCACGATTAAAGCCTGACCACGGTGATCTGGCGCATGACGGTGACGATGTCGTTGTCGGAGTCCGTCACCGTGATCTCGCGGACGACGAAGGCCATGGGGCCGGACTTGCCCGCCTTCTCGTAGATGTCCGTTATGCGCCCGCGGCATAGATACGTCCGGCCGGGCCGGATGGGCTGGAAGTGCTCGAACTCCTGCTCGCCGTGGAGGATCCGTCCAATGTCCACGCCGAGATCGCGCAGGAGAACGCCCGTGTCTGACCGCTCGTCGCGGAAGGTGATGGGGAAGGTGGGCGGCGCGATGATGTCGCCCCACGGCCCCGCCTTGGCGACCTCGTCGTCAAGATAGAAGGGCGAGAGGTCGCCGATCGCGCGGGCGAATTCCTTGATCTTGCCGCGCTCCACCGTGACGGGATAGGGCGGGTACTCCTTGCCCTTGACGGCCGTGTTGATCTGGATCGCCATCAGGCCTTGCCTTTGCTCATGGCGCGGGCGAGGAATTTCTCGAGGTTGGGCACGATGAAGCGCTCGTGACGGCCCTCGGCGATCTTCTCCACCTCGTCGAAGACGTCCACCTGGAAGAGGCACCGCTTGCCGTCGGTCTCGACGAGCGTAGCCGTGGCCCGTACCTTCATGCCGAGCGGTGTCGCCGCCAGGTGCTTCATCTCCACCGTGGTGCCGACGGTGCCGGCGCCCGGGGGCAGGTGGGAGACGATGGCCGCCTGGGCGGCGGTCTCCATGAGGCAGATGACGAAGGGCGTGGCGTAGACGTGAACGCCCTTGTTGCCGAGGGCGTCGGCGGTCAGATCCTGCGTGACGACCTGCTCCACTTCCGCGGTCAGCCCGACCTGGATGGCCATAGTGGCCCTCTTCTACCCGATTGACGGCGCGCGGTCAACCCACTCCCGGACTCAGCGCGAGGGCCAGAGGACGAACTGGAGGCCGAAGACGACGAGCAGGACCTCGAGGATGCGGAGGAAGGTCTTCTCGCTCATGCGGTCGAGGAGCCGGCGGCCTATCCACGCGCCGCCGATCATCACCACGCCGATGTAGAGGCCGGTCAGGATGAGCGGGCCGGTCAGGAGGTCGGCGCGGCGGAACATGATCCCGCGGGTGATGTAGGCGCCGACCGTGCAGAGGGCGTCGGTGGCCAGGTAGCGCCCCTTGCGGAGACCGTGGCTCAGGAAGAACGGCGTCATGATCGGGCCCACGGCACCGACGATGGCCGAGAGGAAGCCGAAGCCCGCCCCGACCAGCGGGAAGTGGCGGAGCCGCACGTTGACGCCGCTCTGGGCGAGCCAGCGCCGGAGCGGCACGGCGAGGATCATGAACGCGCCCAGGATGCGGGAGAGCCACTCGCTGTCGATGCGCGTGTAGAGCGTTGCGCCGACGATGGTCATGGGCACGGCGCCCACGAGGAAGGCGCCGACCACACGCCACTCGATCTCGCGGCGGCTGAACCAGACGCGCGCGCTGTTGCCGACCAGCATGCAGACGGTCAGCACGGGGACCGTCGCCTTGACACCCACGCTCCAGGCGATGGCCGGGATCATGATGACGCCGGTGCCGAAGCCCGCGACGCCGCCGATCGTGGAGCCGACGATGGCTGCCGCGCCGAGGATCAGCCAGGCGGCCGTGTCGTGCATGACGCGCTAGTATACTCGACGCCATGCCCGTCCTCCTGGCGGCAGCGGGTTTCCTGCTCGTCGGGCTCGACGGCTCAGTCAACATCGCGTTCCCCGCCATGTCGGCGGCCTTCCGGGTTGGTCCCGCGACCATCCGCTGGGTCATCATCTGCTACGTCGGGACGTACGCGCTGACCGCCTTCGCCGCCGGCGTGCTCGCGGACAGGCTCGGCCCGGGCCGCGTCGTGCGCGCGGGGCTCGCCCTCTCGCTCTTCTGCTTCGGGGCCTACGCGCTGGGATCCTCCTTCGAGATCTTCCTTCTCCTCCGCGTGCTGCAGGGCGTGAGCGGCGGGCTGATCTACGGCGCGGCGCCCGCGCTCGTGACGCTCTCGCTGCCGTCCTCTCGCCACGCCTGGGGGCTCGGCTGGGCGAGCCTCGGCCTCGGGCTGGGCTTGAGCGTGAGTCCGCTGATCGGCGGCGCGCTCGTGGGCGCCTTCGGCTGGCAGGCCGTGTTCCTCTACCGCGTGCCGGTCACCGCCGCGATCATCGTCCTGGCAGCCTGGACGCGCGAGGCGCGTCGCGATGGCCGCGGCGCGTGGCGGATGGTTGCTCCCGCCGACATCTTCCGCTGGCCGGTCCTCCAGGCCGGGCTCCTCGCCTTCCTCGCCAATTACGCCCAGTTCGCGGTCTGGCTCTTGGCACCCTACTATCTCGTCAGCGAGCGTGGCCTCTCCGCCGCCGCGGGCGGGCTCCTCTTCATGCTGACCCCGCTGGCGATGGCCATCGCGGCGCCCGTGGCGGGCCGGGCGGCCGACCGCTGGGGGGCGCGCGGGCCCATGGCCGCCGGGCTCGCGGCCGAAGCCGCGGGGCTTCTCTTCGTCGCCCGCTGCGGCGGCTCGACGCCGATAGCGCTCGTCGGCGCCGCCCTCGCCCTCGTCGGGCTGGGCCTCGGCGTCTTCCAGGTGCCGAACCTCGCCCAGGTCATGGCCGCCTTTCCGCCGCGACAGCAGGGCGCGGCCGGCGGCTTCGCCTTCCTCTCCCGCACGACGGGCATCGTTGTCGGCGTCCAGACCGCGGCCTGGCTCTTCCACGACCGCGCGCAGATCCTGGGCTTCCTGCCGGCGTTCCGTTTCACCTTCGCCGCGGCGGCCGCCGTCTGCGCTCTCGCCGCAGTCATTTCGCTCGTGCGTGGACGGGAGCGGGCGCCGCGTGCTACAAGGCACGAGAGGTGACCTGACCATGCGCATCGTGGACCCGATCGGCACCAGCGCCGCCGCCGCCAAGGCCTTGGCGCCCCGGCCGCGCTCGCTCGAGGGCGTGACCATCGCGCTGCTCGACAATTCCAAGCCGAATGCCGGCGTCCTGCTCGAGCGCGTGGGCGCGCTTCTGGCGGCCCGCGTCGGCGCCCGCGCGGTGCGGGCATGGAGCAAGCCCGGCGCCTCGACGGGCGCCGCGCCGGCCGTCATCGAGGAGATCGCCGCCGTCGCGCGCGTCGCGCTGACCGCCTCGGCCGACTGAGGCTCCTGTACGTCGTGGAGTGTCCACGACGCCGCGGAGCTGGAGGCGAGGGGAGTCGCCTGCGTGGTACTGGGAACCGACGAGTTCATTCCGCTGGCGCGTGCCCAGGTCGCCGCCCAGGGCCTGCCCGGGCTTCCCATCGTCACCGTGCCTCATCCGATCGGTGGCATCCCGGCGGCGAGCGCGGCCGCGAAGGCTGGGCCGATCGTCGATAGCGTGCTGCGCGCGCTCACATCCGACCCTGCCGCGGCTGTACACGCGGCGAGCGCGGCTGTGGGCGACCTCGAGGCGCCCGACGATCTCGACCGCTTCCAGGCATGGCTGATGGAGCGGGGCTGGGGCGACGGCCTGCCCGCCATCCCGCCCACGCGCGAGCGCGTCGCGGCGATGCTCGCGGGCACTCGCAGGAGGCCCGACGAGGTGGTGGCCCTGCTCGTGCCGAGGCTTGGCAGGGCGACAGTCAAGGCCATAGCCGCCAACGCGGTGATGGCGGGGGCCCTTCCCGAGCACCTGCCCGTGGTGCTGGCAGCCGTCGAGGCCGTGGCGGACCCATCCTTTAACCTCCAGGCCGTGCAGACGACGACCCACCCCTGCTCGCCGCTCTGCATCGTCAACGGGCCGATCGCGGGGCGTCTCGGCATGAACGCCGGGGGCAATGTCTTCGGGCAGGGGACGCGCGCCAACGCCGCCATCGGACGGGCGCTGAGGCTGACGCTCCAGAACGTGGGCGGGGCGCGACCCGGCAAGGAGGACCGCGCCACCCACGGCCAGCCCGGCAAGTACGCCTACTGCATTGCCGAGAACGAGGCCGCGTCGCCCTGGGAACCGCTCTCCGTCGAGCGGGGTTTCTCCTCCGGGGAGAGCACGGTGACCGTCTGCGGGTCGGAGGGCCCGCACAATATCAACGACCACGGCTCGACCACGCCCGAGGGTATCGTGACGACCGTCGCTGGGACGGCGGCGATCGCCGGCTCCAACAACATCTACCTGGGCGGCGAGCCGCTGATCGTCCTCGGGCCCGAGCACGCTGCGACCGTCGCGTCCTCGGGCTGGAGCAAGGAGGACTTCAAGCGCGCGGTGTGGGACAGGGCCCGCGTGCCGCTCGCGCGCTTGTCGCCCGAGAACATCGAGCGCTTCGCGACGATCGACCCGGAGGGCTTCAAGGACAGGCCGCCCGAGACGCATGTGCCCATCGCGCGTGACTGGCGGGATATCATGGTCATCGTGGCGGGCGGCGCGGGCAAGCACTCGTTGTTCATCCCGACCTTCGGCAGCACGCGGTCGGTCACCCGACGCATCGCAGACTGAACAGGGAGGCTCGTCCCATGGAGACAGCGATCCACCGCGCGATATTGGTACTCACAGCCTGCGCCCTGGCAGCGGGCCCGGCCGGGGCGGACATGACGGACCGCAACCCACCGCCGGCCCGCCCCGCGGCCACACCCTCTGCCGAGCAGGAGTACGGCCGCGGCATCGCCGCGCGCAACACCAAGGACTGGCCGGCGGCCGCCGGAGCATTTCGCAAGGCGGTGGATCTCCGCCCCGCGTATCCGGAAGCCTGGAACGAGCTGGGCTACGCGCTCCGTAACCAGGGCAAGTACCCCGATTCGCTCAAGGCATACGACGAGGCGCTGCGTCTCCGGCCCAACTTCCCCGAGGCGCTCGAGTACCTCGGCGAAGCCTACGTCAAGCTGGGCCGCGTGGATGACGCCCGCAAGATCCTGGAGCGCCTCAAGCCGCTCGACGCGGCCCGGGCCGCCGAGCTGGCGGAGGCCATCGCGAAGGGCAAGTAGGTCCGCCTCAGCGCGAGCCGGCCCCCTCGAGCAGACGCACGTCGTGCGCGCCGGCCGGGGCGCCGATACCGGCGGCGCGAAAGGCCTCGACGAGAGACTGGTAGAGCTCGGGCTCGGCCGGGACCACGTCCACCACGCGGACCCACGCCCAGGCCGCGATCTTGATGCCGGTGTCCTCCACGGACGCGATGCCCACGCTCGGCGCCGGGTCCTTGAGCACGCGCGCGCTCCGCGTCACCACCTGGCTCGCCGCGCGGAGCGCCGCGTTCAGATCGGTCGCGTGCGGCACGCGCACCGTCAGCGTCAGCTGGCGGATCGTGCCGAAGTTGTGCAGGATCTCGCCGACGATCTTCCTGTTCGGCACGATGACGCGCGAGAAGTCCGCCTGGATCAACGTCGTGGTGGACAGCTCGACCGCGGCGACGTCGCCGCGCACGTTGTTGATCTCGATGTACTCGCCGACTCGGAAGGGCTTGGTGAAGATGATGGTCAGGCCCGCCATGAGGTTGCCCAGCACGCCCTGCAGCGCGAAGCCCACGCCGATGCCCGCCACGCCGATGCCGGCCACCAGCGGCGCGATGGAGAAGCCGAACTTGTCGAGCGCCACCACGAAGGCCATGACCAGGACGAGGATCTTGATCACGCGCACCAGGAGGATCCGCATGGGCGGCTCCATCTCCTGCTTCTGGAAGCGCTGGTCCGCCATGCCGCCCAGCCACCGCGCGACCAGGAAACCGACCGCCAGGATCGCAATTGCGCCCAACACCTGGAAGCCGTAGCGGAGCAGGAGCTCCATCGTCATCTCTTTCATGCTCATATTCATGCGAGCCTCCTTTGGCGATGTCGCCACGACGGGGGGGATGGCGCCGCAGCAGGCTACGGCGCGGTGTAGAGACGGGTGAAATATTCGGTGACCATGCGGTCCGAGGAGAAGCGCTCGACGGCCATCGCGATCGAGGCGCGCATCATGCGCGCCCAGCGCCCGGAGTCGGCCCACGCGGGGAGCACGTCCCGCTCGAGGGTCGCGTAGAGGGCCTCGAGGTCGCGCGCGTCCTGGTCGCCCTCGACGCGCTCGTCGCCGATCGCCCAGCCGGTGACGCCGTGCTCGCACCCCTCCGGCCA
Source organism: Candidatus Methylomirabilota bacterium (assembly GCA_035936835.1). Taxonomy (NCBI): domain Bacteria; phylum Methylomirabilota (SeqCode); species Candidatus Methylomirabilota bacterium. Next base: position 16,258 of record DASYVT010000212.1, read on the forward strand.
CCAGCCGTCGAGGATAGAAAAGTTGAGCGTGCCATTCATGGCGGCTTTCATTCCCGAGGTACCTGAGGCCTCCAGTGGGCGGCGGGGCGTATTCAGCCACACGTCGCAGCCGCGGGTCATGAGCCTGCCCAGCGCCATGTCGTAGTCCTCGAGGAAGACGATGGACTCGGGCCACTGCCGGATCGTCTCGACGAGGAGGGCGATGACGGCCTTGCCGGCCTGGTCGGCCGGGTGCGCCTTGCCCGAGAAGACGAACTGGACGCGCCGGTCCTTGAGGAGCGGCGCCAGCCTGTCGGGGTCGCGCAGGAGGAGATCGGGGCGCTTGTAGGTTGCCGCGCGGCGCGCAAAACCGATGGTGAGCGCGTCGCTGTCGAGCCTGACTCGGGTGCGGGCTTCGACCTCGGCGAGCAGCTCGTCCTTCATCTGCCGCCGCACGGCGCGGAGCGCGTCATCGTGAGCCGAAGCAGCCGCGGCGATCCGCGGGTCCTGCCAGGTGCCGCGGTGCACGCCGTTGGTGACGGCGATGATGGGCGCGCCGCCGTCCACGTGCGCCCACATGGCGCGCGCCGTTTCGCCGTGGAGCTGCGCGACGGCGTTTGCGCGGCGGGCGAGTCTCAACCCGGCCACGGTCATGTTGAACGGATCGCCGCCGATCTCGCGCAGCTCGGCGGCCACGAGCTCGCAGCCCGCGCCGAGCCGCCGCAGGTCCGGGACGGCGTGGACCTCGTTGCCGGCGGGCACCGGCGTGTGGGTGGTGAAGACGATCTTCTCGCGCACCTCCCGCCACGCCGAGTGGAAGTCCGCCCCCGCCTCCATCCGGTCGGTGATCAGCTCGATCCCGGCGAAGACCGCGTGCCCCTCGTTGAAGTGGTAGAGATCGACGGGAAGATGGAGGGCGCGGAGCGCCCGCACGCCGCCGATGCCGAGCAGCATTTCCTGTGCGATGCGGCAGTCGGGCGCGGGGTCGTAGAGGCGGCGGGTGATCCAGCGGTCGCGCTTGTCCACCGGCTCGAGCAGGAAGAGCGGCGCGATGGCGTAGCGGCCGACGCCCCAGACGCAGCACTCGACCTCGCGCGCGGCCACGCGCACCCGGACGCGGACGCCCGTGTCCGTGAGCGCGTCTGGGGGGTAGTCGCGCCACTCGTCGTATGGATACCCGTCGGGCCCGATCCGCTGGACGGTGTAGCCCTGCGCCCAGCGGAGGCCGATTCCCACGACGGGCTGGCCGAGGTCGCCGGCGGACTTCATGAAGTCGCCGGCGAGGATGCCGAGCCCGCCGGCGTAGGAGTGGAACTCCTCGTGGAGCCCGTACTCCATCGAGAAGTAGGCGACGAGCGGCGTCACAGGCGAAAGCATACGGCAAAGCGCGCGTCGGCGCGAGCTTCGTGAAGCCGCCGGGCTGGAGTATAATCCCGCCTATGACGACCCAACTCGCCTCCAAGCGCTATGCCGTCGAGGACCTGAACCACGCCATCGAGTTCTGCTACCAGCAGGGCTGGACCGACGGCCTTCCCGTCGTGCCCCCGACTGAGCGCGCCGTTCGCGCCATGCTGGACGCGGCCGGCCTCGAGCCCGACAAGCAGGTCGCCTTCATCACCAACCGCCAGGTCGCCGTCACCGCCGAGAAGGTCGCGGTCAACGCCGTCATGGCAGGATGCCTTTCGGAGTACATGCCCATCGTCGTGGCGGCCGTCGAAGCGCTCGCCGAGCCGAAGTGGGGGTATCACGGCCCCGCCACGTCCACGGGCGGCGCCGCCGTCCTCATGATCGTCAACGGGCCCATCGCCGCGCGGCTCAGCTTCAACTCGGGCGACAACCTCTTCGGACCCGGCTGGCGGGCCAACGCCACGACGGGCCGCGCGGTCCGCCTGGTGATGCGCAACGTCATCGGTACGCTGCCGGGTGCGCTCGACCGGGGGACGGTGGGGCATCCGGGCAAGTACAGCTACGTCATCGCCGAGAACGAGGCCGACAGCCCGTGGACGCCGTTCCACGTCGAGCGCGGCTTCAAGGCGGAGCAGAGCGTGGTGACCGTCATGGCGGCGGAGGGGCCGCACCAGTTCTACAACCAGCTCTCGAGCACGGCCACGGGCGTGCTGGCCTCGCTCTGCGACGACATGAAGCATCACGCCAGCACCAATGGCCAGCCGCAGTACGTCGTCGTGCTTGCGGGCGAGCACATGCGCACCATCGCCAGGGACGGCTGGTCGAAGGCCGACATCCAGAAGTTCGTCTTCGAGAACACGCAGAACTCGCTGGCGCACATCAAGCGAGTGGGGCGGCTGGCGGGGGCCGTGACCCCCGAAGACGAGACCACGATGCGGCCGATCGTGCCGAGCCCGGAGGACGTGCACGTGATCGCGGCGGGCGGCCGGGCGGGGGCGTTCTCCTGCTATATCCCCGCGTGGGCCGGCGGCAAGAAATCGAGCCAGAGCGTCTCGAAACTCATCCAGGACAGGAGGGCATGATGGCAGGCTTCGAAATCCTCGACCCGACGGTCGAGCCGCGGAAGCAGGCGATAATGTACGTGCCGAGGCCCGACTCGCTCAAGGGCAAGCGGATCGGCCTCGTCGAGAACACCAAGTTCAACTCCGACAAGCTGCTGACGAAGGTCGGCGAGATCCTCAAGAAGGAGTACGGCGCCGCCGAGTACAAGATGTGGCGCAAGCACAACTCGAGCGTCCCGGCGCACGACGAGATCATCGACGAGGCGAAGCGCGGCGTCGACTGCGTCGTCGCCGGCGTCGGCGACTGAGGGTCCTGCTCGTCGGGCAGTGTGCTCGACGGAATCCTGTTCGAGAAGGCCGGCATCCCCGCCGCGTCCATCGTGACCGACGTCTTCGAGGGCACGGGCCATGCGATGGCCCAGTCCTGGGGTCTGCCGGACTACAAGTTCCTCTCGCTGCCGCACCCGATCGCCAACCTCAGCGAGGCCCAGTTGGACCAGCGGGCGCGCGAGATCGCCCCGGAGATCGTCAAGCTGCTCCTCCAGGGCCAAGAGTAAGCGCGACACAGGAGCCTCGAGCGTGAGCATCGGCCCCGACTACCGCCCGCCCTGGTGGTATCGGGGCCGCCATCTCCAGACGCTCTGGGGCCCGCTCCTCAGGCGCGGCCGGCAGCCCGCGCTCCGCCGCGAGCGGGTGGAAACGCCCGACGGTGATTTTCTCGACCTCGACTGGCTGGAGGGGCGCGACCGCGGCGTCCCGCTGGTTGTCATCCTCCACGGTCTCGAAGGGTCTTCTCGCTCGCATTACGCCTCCGGGCTGCTGCGCGAGCTGGAGCAGGTCGGCTGGCGGGGCGTCGTCGTCAACTTCCGCGGGTGCAGCGGCGAGGTCAACCGCTCCCGTCGCATGTACCACTCGGGGGAGACGGAAGACCTCGACTTCGTGTTCGGCCGCCTGACCGCGCGCGAGCCCAATCTGCGCCTCGGGCTCGTGGGTGTGTCGCTCGGCGGCAACGTCGCGCTCAAGTGGCTCGCCGAGCGGGGCGACCAGGCCCCGGCGCAGGTGGCGGGGGCCGTGGCCATCTCAACGCCCTTCAACCTGGCCGCCTGCGCCGCCGCGCTCGACCGCGGGCTCAACAGGGCGCTGTACACGGTGAACTTCCTCTCGACCATGACGATCAAGCTCGACAAGAAGGCGGCGCTCTACGAGGGCGTGATCAACCTGCCGGCGGCGCGGAAGGCGAAGACCTTCGCCCAGTACGACCGGCTCGTGACGGCGCCGCTCGGCGGTTTCGCCAGCGAGCGCGACTACTGGGCGCGCTCGAGCAGCGGCCCGCTGCTGCCCCAGATCCGCCGGCCGACCCTCTTGATCAACGCGCTCAACGACCCGTTCATACCGGCCTCGGCGCTGCCGCGCGCCCTCATCGCCAAGTCGCGCTGGCTCGAGGCCAACTTCGTGCCCGAGGGCGGGCACGCGGGCTTCCTCGAGGGCCGATCGGGCGCTCGCTCGTGGGCCGAGGCTCGCGCCGTCGGGTTCCTCGAGCGCCACCTGCTAGGATGACCGCCGTGGCATTGAAGGACGCCTACGGCAACGCAGTGTCCTCGTCCTCCAGGACGGCAGTCGACGCGTACGACAACGGCGTGCGCGCCCTCCTCGGTTTCGGCGCCTCCGTCATCGACGACTTCCACGCGGCGGTCGAGGTCGATCCCGACTTCGTGCTGGCGCGCGCGGCGCTCGGCGTCTCGCTGTACCTCGCCGAGAAGATGCCGGAGGGACGCGCCGAGATGGACCGGGCTGCGGCGGCCGCGGGCTCGGGCTTCCTGACACCGCGCGAGAAGCGCCACGTCGAGGCGCTCGCGCTCTGGGTCGCAGGCAGGAGCGGCGACGCCATCCCGCTGATCAAGGAGGTCCTGGCCGGGCACCCGCGCGACATGCTGCTGATGCAGCGCCTCTACTACATCTACTTCTGGCAAGGGCGTTCGGCGGAGATGCTCGAGCTGACGTCTTCCGTGCGGCAGGCCTTGGGCGAAGACGGCTACATGCTGGGCTACCACGCCTTCGCGCTGGAGGAGAACTGGCGCCTGGATGAGGCGCTCGCCCTGGCGGAGCGGGCCATCGCGATCAACGCGCGGGACGCCTGGGCGGTCCATGCGCTGGCGCACGTGCTCTACGAGCGCGGCGAGAATGCCCGCGGCGTCCTCGCGCTGCCGCAGCGCATCCACCCCTGCGACCACCTGGGCTACTTCAGGCATCACCTCCTCTGGCACCTGGCGCTCATGCACCTGGCCGAGGGGCGCTACGATCGCGTGCGCAAGCTGTTCCAGAGCGTCTTCGGTGACGTCGAGATTAACGTCGGGTCCGACCTGCAAGACTCCGTGGCGCTCGCGTGGCGCCTCGACCTCTACGGCCAGCCGGATCCGCGACGCTGGCAGCACCTGGGCGCGGCCGCGCGCGGGTGGCTCGAGATGCCGCTCCTGCTCTTCCACGATCTCCACGTCGGCATGGCGCTCGGCGCCGCCGGAGACTGGGCGAACGCGGAGCTGCAGCTGGAGAGGCTGCGCCAGCGGGCGAAGAAGACCCGCAACGCGACGCTGCCGGAGGTGGTGGTGCCGCTCATGGAAGGGCTCCACGCGTTCGCGCGCGGGGAGTACGCCCTTAGCGTGGCGCGGATCGAGCCGCTGACGGAGCGCATCGTGGAAGTCGGCGGCAGCCACGCTCAGCGCGAGGTCTTCCACGATACGCTCCTCGAGGCCGCGCTGAGAGCGGGGGAGCCCGAGCGCGCCGGGGCGCTGCTCGAGCGGCGCGTCGCCAAGCGGCCCAACCCGGGACGGCACTGGCTGGAGGCGCGCGCCTGATGGATTGGACGAAGATCGGCGCCGAGACGGTCGACCTGATGCGCGCCTACCTCCGGATCAACACGACCAACCCCCCGGGAAACGAGCTGGAGGGCGCGCGCTTCCTGGCCCAGGTGCTCAACGGCGACGGCATCGCGAGCGAGACCGCCGAGTCGGCGCCCGGGCGCGCCAATCCCGTGGCGCGGCTCTCGGGCGATCGTTCGCTGGGCGGGATCGTGCTCCACCACCACATCGACGTGGTCTACGCGGATGAGCGCTACTGGACCGTGGACCCCTTCGGCGGTCTGCTCCGGGACGGCTACGTCTACGGCCGCGGGGCGCTCGACATGAAGTCCACGGGGATCCTCCAGCTGGCGGCCGTCCTCGCCATCAAGCGCGCGAAGGTGCCGCTGAAGCGAGACCTCATCGTGCTCGCGACTGCGGACGAAGAAGCGGGGAGCCGCCTCGGCGCCCAGTGGGTCGCCGATGAGCGCCGAGGTTGGCTCGAAGGTGCCGAGTACGCCCTATCCGAGCTGGGGCTGATCGCGGCCGGCGACGCGACGCGCCGGACGCCCTTCGGCTCCATCGTCATCTCGGAGAAGACCGGCCTGCCGCTGCGGCTCACGGCGCGGAGCGACCCGGGCCACGGGTCGATGCCATGGCCGGATACCGCGCCGCACCGGCTCGTCCGCGCTCTGGGTCGGCTGCTCGCCGCCGAGCGGCCGCCGCGCGTTCTGCCGGAGATCCAGGAGTACTTCGCGCGCATGGCCTCGGTCCTGCCGGCGGGCGAGGGCGCGGGCTACGAGCGCCTCGAGGCATCTCTTCGCGACCCGGCCTTCCGCGCCCGCTTTTTCGCCGACCGTCACCGCGCCGCGCTCGTGAAGACCACGTTCGCCGTCACCGTGCTCAAGGGCAGCGAGAAGCGCAACGTCATTCCGCCCGAGGCGGTCGCCGACCTCGACTGCCGGATGCTCGCCGGAGAAGACCCCGAGGAGATCGTCGGCTGGGTCAGGCAGGTCGTCGCCGATCCCCACGTCGAGGTCAGCCTGACGTCTACGCCCAAGGTGCCGAACCTCTCGCCGCCGGACACGGAGCTGTACAAGAGCCTGGCGGATGCGCTGCGCCGTCGCGCGCCCGGCGTCGTGGTGGCGCCCGAGATCATGACCGGGTTCACGGACAACTGGGTATTCAGGCGCTGCGGGCTGCACGCCTACGGTTTTGGACCCTTCGTGTTCGACGAGGGCGAGTGGCGGCGGATCCACGGCAACGACGAGCGCATCTCCGTGGAGAACCTGAGCGCCGGCGCGCGCTGCTACACGGAGATGCTGCTGGACATGGCCGCGGCCTGATGGCCCGCGCGCGGCTCGCGATCCGCCGCGGGACGGCGCGGGACCTGCCGACCATCCTCGCCCTGATCCGCGGGCTCGCCGAGTACGAGCACTTGGTACACCAGATGGAGGCAACGCCCGCAAGGCTCCAGCGCCACGGCTTCGGACGGCGGCCATACTTCGAGACGCTCATCTGCCGGCGCGGGCGCACGCCTGTGGGCTTCGCGCTCTACTTCTACACGTACTCGACCTTCCTCGGCCGCCCGAGCCTCTATCTCGAAGACCTCTTCGTGCTGCCCGAGGAGCGGGGCCGGGGAGCGGGCAAGGCGCTGCTGAGGGCGCTGGCGAGGATCGCGGTCGCGCGCGGCTGCGGCAGGATGGAGTGGACGGTGCTCGACTGGAACACGCCGTCCATCCGGTTCTACAAGGGCCTGGGCGCCCACCTTCACAAGGAGTGGGTGCTGACGCGGCTCACCGGCCCGGCGCTCCGCCGCCTGGCGCGATCCCGCTGAGCCCCGTGGCGGGAGCGCACCAACACGGCTGCAGCTCATCGCCACAATTGAGGACCCGGCCGTCATTCACGGGATCCTCGCCCATCTCGGGCTTCCAGGTACGTGGGATGGCCCGCCGCCTCCGTTTTCCATGACTGAGGCAGGAGCCGAGCGGCAGACACTCCCCGGCGTCACCTTGATTTGACCTTGGCCAGGCGCTCTGGCAGGATCGGCGCGAGATGCCGCTCTGGGCCGCCTCTGCCGGCGGCTGGGTCTCGGCGATGGCGAGTCCGTCCGATGGAAAGGAGACAGGGTATGAACCAGACCACGCGCTTCGGGTCGCTCCGGCACTACGAGAAGGGCGGCGTCGAGGTCATCAACGACGACGCGCGCAATTACGTCTTCTCCAACATCTTCGAGGTTGCGTCGAAGTCCAAGCCCTACGAAAAGGTCGCGGTCGGCAAGAACATCGAATACGTGATCGAGACCATCCGCGTGGAGGGCACCTCGGGCTGGCGCGCGCCCGCTCAGGACGAGTTCGCCCTCGTCATGGACGGCGAGGTCGAGATCCGACTGCTGAAGCTCGACAATCCGGGGGTCGTGCCCGCCGGCACGCGCGGGTCGATCGCCCTGGCCGGCACGCCGGCCGGGCGCAAGATGGGCGTCGTCAAAGCCAGGCGCGGTCACATGACGCTTTTGCCGGTCGGCGCCGCCTATCAGTTCCACGGGGCGCAGCTCGGCGTGGTGCTGCTGCAGACGCTGGCGGGGTCGGACACGATCGAGCGCTGGGCCGAGATCTGCCAGACGGCCCCGCGGCCCAAGGCCTGAGCACGACGGCGAGGAGGAACGACGACATGAGCTCTATCGCGGATACTGTTCCCGAGATCGGATCGATCGAGCCCAACCAGCATGGCTACCGCAGCTTCACCCTCGGCAGCTTCGGCTTCACCCGTGACGAGTACTTCGCGCACGTCACGTGGCCGAAGGGCCATCACATGCTGCCCGCCGACGCGTTCCTGCGCGCGCTCCAGCGCGACATCGCGTGGGGCTTCTTCTACGGCACCGTGAACTTCGACGCCGTCGTCGGCACCCTGAACCACTACGGCTCGGTGGATCTCTTCGCGGGCCGCTTCAACGAGCACTACCGCAAGGCCGGGCTCGATCACAACGAGCGGTTCACGACCGCGATGATCCAGCGTGTCTTCGAGGCCATCCTGGAGGACTGGACGAACGCCGCGTTCGATCCGTTCGCGAGTCCCGCGGAGACGGGCAGCGCGTTCGGGCCCAAGAACGGCAGCAACAAGGAGGCGATCACGCGGCACCGGGTGACGGCCCGGCGGATGGTGGCCGCGCCCGGCGACGAGCCGGTGCGGACCGACGAGAACGGCTTCCCGGTGAACCGGCACTTCCGCGACGTGCCCCAAGACAAGCCGCAGGTCCTCGCCGAGCCCGGCTTCGAGGACGAGGTGGTCTCGTTCAATCTCTTCGCCTATCTCTCCCGCTCCGACGTGACGTGGAACCCCTCGGTCGTGTCCGTCTGCAAGGCGAGCCTCTACTGCCCGACGACGGAGGAGTACATCCTGCCCGTGATCCACGGCAACGACCGCGTCGAGTGGTTCGTGCAGCTCAGCGACGAGATCCAGTGGGAGGTCGAGGACCGCGAGACAGGCGCCCTGCGTGCGCGGGTCACGATGAGGGCGGGGGACGTCGCCGCCATGCCCGCCGACATCCGTCATCGCGGCTTCTCGCCCAAGCGCTCGATGCTCCTCGTGTGGGAGAACGCCTCGCCGGAGTTGCCCGCGCTCTACGCCAGCGGCAAGATGCCCCCCACCCCGGTGCAGTTCTAGGGCTGGGCAGGAGGATTCCGAGCCGCGCTCTGGCAGGATCGGCCCGAGATGGGAGAGGCGTTATCCGCGCTGTGACAAGGGGAAGAGCTGTGACAAGGAGGGAAGAGGCTGGGCCGCGGGGCGCCATGACTGAGAACGGGTGTTATGTTAGCTACGCTCTCGGAAACTAGCTGAATGTTGGAGCCACTTTTCCCCTAGGTCGTGAATGCGTCAAGCGCCCTGGCCTCGTAGAAACTGACCGGCTGCCTCTGCGTGTCATGTTCGCCATCGTTGGTGACGACACGTTGTTTTTCCGCGTGGACGACGGCAGCCGGCCGGCGTTCGAGCGCGCCGGCGTGGCCCGGCTGATCTACGAGTCGCGGAGACCGTCAGCCGCTTCGCCCGCGAGGCTTTCGCCGCTTCCCACCCCGTGCACGCGCGCACGCGCAAGCCCGCCCACAAGGTGCCGAGATCGGGGTGCACCACGAAGGACGTCGCGGCGCGGTCGAGGCTCGTCCGCCTTGACGGCGCGTGGCAGATCGGCGACTATGTGTGCTGCCAATCGAACCCGACACCCAGTTCGCGTCATACCGGGAGGGAACAGCAATGAAATTCGCCATGAGACAATTTGGACTCGCGGCCCTTGCCGCGGGCGTCCTGACGCTGGGGCTGTGGAGCGATGCCTTGGCGCAACGCAAGCTGAGCTTCGCCTACGATCAGCCGGTGACGACGGCCTACGGTATTGCCGCGAACATGTTCGACGAAAAGCTGAAGGCCTTGAGCGGCGGCAAGCTCAGCATCAATCAGTTCCCCGGCGCGCAGTTGGGGACTGAGCCGCAGACGCTGCAGAAGCTGCGCGCGGGTGACATCGATTTCGTCATTACGGCAACCGCGAACGCGGCCAGCGTGGCGCCACAAGCCGGCGTGTTCTCCCTGCACTTCATCTTCCGCGACGAGGACCATCTGGCCAAGGCGCTGGCCGACAAGGCCGTCTCCGACGCCTTCCGCGCCATGATCAAGGACTCGACGCAGGGCGCCCAGGTCATCGGCCTGATCACCATGGGCTTCCGCAACATGTACAGCAAGAAAGAGATCAGCAAGGTCGAGGACCTCAAGGGCTTGAAGGTCCGCGTGCAGGCGACCAAGACCGAGGACACGCACTTCCCGGCCTATGGCGCGCAGACCGTGCACATGCCCTTCGGCGAGGTCTACGTGTCGCTCCAGACCGGCGTGGTGAACGTGGCCGAGAACGGCGTCAACGTGTACGAGACGAACAAGCACTACGAAGTGGCGCCGATCCTGAACATGACCCAGCACGAAGCCAACAACAACTGCATCTGGGTCAGCGACAAGGCCTGGAACAGCTTCAGCGCCGAAGAGAAGAAGTGGGTCCAGGAGGCGGCCGACGAGGTGAGCCGGCGCGAGCCCGCCATGGCCTTCAAGCTCGAAGCGGATTCGGCTGTGAAGCTTCAGAAGATCGGCGTGAAGGTCAACACCAAGGTCGACAAGTCCGGCTTCGTGAAGGCCGCCGCGCCCATCCAGGACCAGCTGGCCACGGAGCTCGGGCCCCATGCGGTCAAGATCCTGGGTCTCGTCCGCTCGGTGAAGTAGTCCCACCGAGTGTGACGGGGGGCGGCGGCGCACGTGGCAAGCGTTACCGATTTTGTCGCAAATAGAGCGCTGATCCTCCAGCGCCACCGCCACCTGAAATGGAAATGGCTGGACCCGCTTGAGGCCGCGTTGATGGTGCTGTGCGGTGTGTGCATCGGCACCTTTAGCCTGTGCGTCTTCCTCGACGTGGTGACGCGCACCATCGGCTATCCCTGGCTGTGGCTGCAACAGGCGACCACGGCATTCTTCGCCTGGGGCGCGTTCATCGGCATTGCCGCCGCCACGCGGCGCAACGACCATATCTACCTGTCCGAGATCACCAAGCATATGACCGGCACCAACCGCTGGGCGATCGAGACCTTCAACCGTCTGGTTGTGCTGATCGTGGCCGGATTCATGGTCTGGTTCGGCTACAAGAACGCGATGCTGGACCTGGGCAGCTTCCGCATGCCCTGGCTCATTCCCCTGACCGTCTATACCGGCGTCGTGCCGATCTCGGGCGCCCTGGTGATGCTGTTTTGCGTCGAGCAGATGGTCAATGGATGGCACAACGGCTTCGAGGGTCCAGAGGACGACGAATTCCTGCCGGAGCCCGTGGAATGAGCTCCGGCCTGCTTCTGGTCGTGATGGGAGGCTTGTTCCTGCTGTTGGGCTACATGGGCGTGCCGGTGGCGTTCGCGATCATAGCGGGCGTGCTGGTGGTGACGGCGTTCACCCCGATCAGCTTCCAGTCGATGATCGGCCAGTTGTTCCACGGCATCGACTCCGAGGCGCTCCTGGCCGTCCCCTTCTTCCTCCTCGTCGGCGAGCTGATGTCGTCGTCCGACGTGATCCATCGCATGATCCGTCTCGCCCAGGCGCTGGTGGGGCATCTGCGCGGCGGGCTGGCCCAGGTCGTCACGCTGTTCAGCATGTTCTTCGCGGGCATCTCGGGCTCCTCGGCCGCCGACGTCGCGGTGCTGAGCCGCACCGTGGCGCCCGAGATGGACAAGGAGCACTACGACCGCGCCTTCACCGCGGCGCTGATCGCCTCAGCCTCGACCATGGCCAACCTGATCCCGCCCTCGATCATGGCGGTGGTCTACGGCGCCACCGGCAACGTGTCGATCGGCGGATTGTTCCTGGCCGGCGTGGTGCCGGGCGTGATGATCGGCATCGGGCTGATGATCTACAGTTACTTCTTCGGGCCCATCGGCACCATGAAGAAGCGCGCAGGCCTCGTGGACATCTTCGTGGCGGCGCGCGGCTCGGCCCTGCCGATGGTGATTCCGGTCATCATCATGGGGGGCATCCTGACCGGCTGGTTCACGCCGACCGAGGCCGGCATGGTCGCGGCGGCCTACATCTTGCTGGTGCTCATCCCGGTGCTGAATCCGCGCCACATCCGCCGCCTGCCGGGCGACTTCATGTACACCGGCCTGCTGTACTCGCTGCCGCTGGCGCTGGTGGCCGCCGCCTCGGCCTTCGGCTGGATGCTCGCCTATCTGCGCGGCCCCGACACGGTGGCCGAGTACATCAGCTACTACGCCGGCACCGACCCGAGGATGATCATGTTGCTCCTGGTCGTGCTGTTCGTGATCCTCGGCGACTTCATCGACGCGATCCCGGCCATCATCATCTTCATGCCCATCATCAACAAGCTGACGGAGGTGGGCCACATCAACCCCGTGCACATGGGCGTGGTCATCATCACCACGCTGGTGTTCGGATTGATCACGCCGCCCTACGGGCTGTGCTTGCTGATCGCGTCGAAATTCATCGGCGTGCCCTTCTACCGCGCGATGGTCCGGTCGCTCCCTCTCTACATCGTGTTCTTCTTCACCATCGCCTTCGCCGTGCTGTTCCCCGACGTGGTGCTGTGGCTGCCGAAGCAGCTGCTGCCGCAATCGGTCGGCTGTTTCCCCAACCCCAGCGGAGCCGGCTGGATCTGCCCCAAATAGCGGGCGCTTTGCGCCCCCCTTCGGCCCCCTATGATGGCGCGCTGAAACCGGCGCGAAGGACATGTCCGTGGCGGGCACGCGCAAAGAAACCGACTCGATGGGCGAGGTCGAGGTCCCGGCCGACCGGCACACAGCGCCCCGTCCTGAAGAAACTCTTTCGTGGGTGATTGAGTCGTGTCGAAATGTTTTCGAGTCACACGGCGCGAAGAGCTTGGCGAATACGCGACCGTGACTGAACACGGGTCTTAGTCTCGAAGAATTCGTCTTAAGCCCCGCGTTCAGAATCTCGGTCCGCAGCGCACGCGAGAAGGTCGCAAAACTCAGGCACTCGCGAAGCTGGTTCGCGGCGTTCCGAAACGACTTGATTCCTGAACCCCTCGCGAAGATCGCCAGGGTCCTCACGATCCGCACCTCAGCGGCCCCCACCCCTCACCGAGGAGCGGCGCGACCAAGCGCCGCATTCTTCTCGGCTGCATATGCGTCGGCTCGCTCGCGGGCTTCGAAACCGCAGAACAGGATTGACCAAGGGGAGTCGCCGTCAGCGACGTCTACCGCCTCGACAATCCAGGCGCCTGGGAAGTCCTTGCTCTCCCTGGACTGATATCGCATCCGCCCCCCGGTACTAAGCGCCAAAGAAGCGATCGCACTCGCCTTTCACAATGCGGTAGCACTCACAGGCTGCCGCTTCCAAACCCGAGCGATCGAGGATGGTGATCCGGCCGCGCCGGTAGCTGATCAGCCCTGCCCTTTGCAAGGCGCTGGCCGCTTGACTGGCGCTCCCGCGATTTACTCCCAGCGTCTGCGACAGGAGTTCTTGAGTGGACTGTATCTCGCTGGATTGCGCGCGATCCTGGGACGTGAGCAGCCAGCGACAGAGGCGTTGCTTTATGCTGTGAAACCGGTTACAGGCGCCCGACTGAGACAACACCACGACCAAGGTATGCAGGTAGTGCAACACTAGCTTGTGAAGCGGACCGCATCGATCAAACTCCTTTCGCAGCACATCGGCTTTCATCCTCCAGGCCAGACCGGGCGCCTGGACGATGACTTTGTAAGGGAGCCCGTGACTCCGCAGGACGATGGGTATCCCGATCAGACCTTCGTCGCCGACCACACTCACCTCGATGGACGTTCCGTCTTCGGCCACAGAAAGGATCGAGGCGATGGCCGTATCGAGGAAGTATGCCGAGTGCATGACGCCACCGGGCTCATACAGCACCTGGCCGGACGTCAACGTGACGGACGCCAGATCGGGGCGAATCCGCGCATATTCCTTGCGCGGCAGACCGGCCAGAATACGGTTACGGATTGGAACTTGTTTTCTCACGTCGTCGGCCAGAGTGTCCTCCTCTTGTCAGATGACGGACCGTGCCCGCGCCGTGCGGGCGACGCACAGATTGTCGAAACCGTCCGCCATTCTATACGGCCGATCGGGCAATGTCTGTCGTGTCCCCGACATATGAGACCGGCGGCAGGGGGGCGTGACAAAGGCAGCGGGGCAGGTCCACCCTTTCCTCGGAGAGGGAGAGGGTCTTCAGGGCCGATGCAACTCATCGGATCCTCGCCCATCTCGGGCTTCCAGGTACACGGGCCGGCCCGCTGCTTCCGTTGTCCATGACTGAGGCAGGAGCCGAGCCGCAGGCTCTCCCCGGCGTCAACTTCTGGGCGGTGCCGGTGGGCCCAGGCAGCCGCGGATGTCTGCCCTGCCGCGGCCTGGCGCCCCGCTTGACAGCTCTCACCTCCTGCATCGAGGCGCCGATTTGACTGCTCAGCCGCGCGCTGGCAGGATCGGCCCGAGATGGGAGGGCCGTTATCCGCGCTGTGACAAGGAGGGAAGAGCCTGGGCCGCGGGGCGCCCTGACCGAGAACGGGCGCTATGTTAGCTAGGCCCACGCTCCTTGTTCAGCCGCCTGTCACGACGGGCGGGATCTTGTCCGCCCAGGGCGCCGCGGCCTCGAAGGCCGCCGCCGCGCGCAGCACCATGGCCTCCTGCCGTCGCCGTCCCACGATCTGGAGCCCTACCGGCAAGCCACTCCTGGTGAAGCCGCACGGAACGGAGATGACGGGCAGCGCCGTCACCGTGATGCCGTAGGTCAGGAAGAACCACTGCGTGTAGTTGTCGAGCAGCTTGCCGTTGATGTGCGTCGGGTAGGGCTGCTCGACGGGGAACGGCGGCACGGCCACTGTCGGCAGGATCAGCAGCTCGCGCGTCTCCATGAAGGCGCGCACGCGGTGCCAGAGGGTGGTCCGCAGGGCCTCGGCCCGGCCGATTTCCTCGGGTGAGAGCTTGAGACCCTGCTCGATGTTCCAGACGAGCCCCTTCTGCATCTGCTCCTTCCACTGTGGCAGCTTGTCGGCGTGGTTGGCGACCATGGCGAGCCCGCGCGTGCCGAGCACGATGTCGTTGACCTCGCCGAAGTCGCAGCAGGCCGACTCGACCTTGGCGCCCAGCGATCGGAAGACGCGGGTCGCCGCCTCGGCCACCTGCGCGACCTCCGCGTCCACGGGGATGAGACCGTTGAGGTCGGGTGTCCACGCGATCCGCCAGCCCTTGATCGAAGGCGATTTGACCGCGCGGGGGAAGGCGGCCGTGTCCACGTCGTAGGAGATGGGCGAGCGGTCGTCGGGCCCTGCCACCACGGAGAGCATCAGGGCGGTGTCGGCGACGGTGCGCGCCATGGGTCCGGTGACGCCGATCGAGTCCCAGCCGAGGAGCTTCGGGTAGTACGGGACGAGCCCGGGGCTTGTCCGGAAGCCGACCACGCCGCAGAAAGCCGCAGGCGTGCGAAGCGAGCCGCCCGTGTCCGAGCCCTGGGCGATGGGGCCCATGCCGGTGGCCAGCGCCACGCCCGCGCCGCCGCTCGAGCCGCCGCAGGTCAGCGCAGGGTTCCACGGGTTGCGCGTGGGGCCGAAGACGGCGTTGAAGGTGTTGCCGCCCGCGCCGAACTCGGGGGTGTTGGTCTTGCCGAGGACGATGGCGCCCGCGGACTTCAGCCGCTCCACGATGAGCGAATCCTCCGTGGGCACGTAGTGCTCGAAGACCTTGGAGCCCCAGGTCGTCCTGATGCCCTTGGTGTGGGTCAGGTCCTTGATCGTCACCGGCACGCCGTGGAGCGGCCCGAGCTTTCCGCCCTTCCTCTTGAGCGCCGCCGTCGCTGCCTTGGCCTCCTTGAGCGCCGATTCCCGCACGAGAGTCACGATGGCGTTGAGCCTGGGATTGACGGCGTCCACGCGCGCGAGCACCGCCTGCATCACCTCGAGCGGCGAGGTCTTGCGGGCGCGATAGAGCTGGTGGAGCTCGGTGGCGGGCGTGAAGCAGAGATCGCGGTCGGGCACGGGGAGCCTCCTGAACGGGACGAGGTCTAGAGAACCTTCCGGGGATCGAGAGCGTCGCGCAGGCCGTCGCCCAGGTAGTTGATGCTGAGCACGGTGAGGAAGATCGCGGTGCCGGGAAAGATCGCCCAGTGCGGGGCGAAGTCGAGGTTGTCCTTGGCGTCGAAGAGGATGCGTCCCCAGGTCGGGATGTCGGGCGGGAAGCCCAGGCCAAGGAAGGACAGCGTGGACTCGGCCAGGATGGCCGCCGCCACGTCGAGCGAGCCGGCGACGATCACGGGGCCGAGCGCGTTGGGCAGGATGTGGCGGACCATCTGGCGGAGCGGCCGGGCGCCCAGGCTCCGCGCGGCCTCGACGAACTCCTTCTCGCGCAGCG
>DASYVT010000213.1 GCA_035936835.1 Candidatus Methylomirabilota bacterium
GGAGCGCCAGGGCATGACCGACGAGGTCTGGCGCGCCCAGCACGTCATCTTCGAGGCCGCCGCCGCGCGCGTGCTCCACTGCCCCGTGCCGGTGATCGCCGCGGTCGAGGGCTTCGCCATGGGCGGCGGCTGCGAGCTGGCTGTGCTCTCCGACTTCATCGTGGCGTCGGAGACGGCGGTCTTCGCCGTGCCGGAGGTGACGCTCGGCATCTTCCCGGGCATCGGCGGGACGCAGCTGCTCCCGCGCATCATCGGGGGGCCGCTCGCGAAGGAGATGATCTTCACAGGGCGCCGGCTCCCCGCGGCAGAGGCCAAGGCCATCGGCCTCGTGAACCACCTCGTGCCGGCCGGCCAGGCGCGCGCCAAGGCGCTCGAGATCGCGGCGACGATCGCGGCGAATGGGCCCGTCGCGGTGCGCCAGGCCAAGAAGGCCGTCAACTGGGGCAGCGAGACCGACCTCGAGACCGGCATGGCGCTCGCCATCGAGGCCTACAACGTCACCGTCACGACGGAAGACCGCATGGAAGGCGTGAGAGCGTTCAACGAGAAGCGCAAGCCGCGCTTTCAGGGGACATAGCATGAGCGATATGACCTTCACGCTGACCGAAGAGCAGCGGGCCCTCAAGGCCGCCGTCTACGACCTCTGCAAGCAGTACCCGCCCGAGTACTGGCGCGACCTCGACGCCAAGCGCGAGTATCCGGACGCCCTCGTCAACGACCTGACGAAGGCGGGATACCTCGGCGTGTTGATCCCGCAGGAGTTCGGCGGGGCGGGGCTCGGGATCATGGAGGGCGCGCTGATCCTCGAAGAGATCAACCGCTCGGGCGGCAACGCCGGCGCCTGCCACGCGCAGATGTACATCATGGGCACGGTGCTTCGCCATGGATCAGCCCAGCAGAAGAAGACCTTCCTGCCCAAGATCGCGACGGGCGAGCTCCGGCTCCAGGCCTTCGGCGTCACCGAGCCTAACGCGGGCTCGGACACGACCAAGCTCCAGACCATGGCGATCCGCAAGGGCGACAGCTACGTGGTCAACGGGCAGAAGATGTTCATCTCGCGCGTGCTCCAGTCCGACCTGATGCTGCTGCTCGCGCGCACGACGCCCGTGGACCAGGTCAAGAAGAAGACCGACGGGCTGTCCGTCTTCCTCATCGACATCAGGCATCTCAAAGGCAAGGGGCTCGAGGTCCGGCCGCTCAGGATGATGATGAACCACTCGACCAACGCCCTCTTCTTCGACAACATGGAGATCCCCGCCGGCAGCCTCGTGGGACAAGAGGGCAAGGGCTTCTCCTACATCCTCGACGGCATGAACGCCGAACGCATCCTGGTCGCCTCGGATTCGCTTGGGGACGCGCGGTGGTTCATCGAAAAAGCCGTCGCCTACTCGAGCCAGCGCGTCATCTTCGGCAAGCCGATCGGCGCGAACCAGGGGGTGCAGTTCCCGATCGCGAAAGCGCACATGGCGATCGAGGCGGCCGACCTCATGCGCACCAAGGCCGCCAAGATGTTCGACGCCGGTATCCCGTGCGGGCCCGAGGCCAACATGGCCAAGTACCTCGCCTCCGAGGCGGCCATCGCCGCCGGCGACGCCTGCATCGACTGCCACGGCGGCTACGGCTTCGCCGAGGAGTACGACATCGAGCGCAAGTTCCGCGAGTCACGCCTCTACCGCGCGGCGCCGATCAACAACAACCTCATCATGGCCTACGTCGGGGAGCACGTCCTCGGCATGCCGCGCTCGTACTGAGGGGAACGGCGTGCTGGGGCCCCTTCTCGAGGGCAGCAGGATCCGGCTGGAGCCGCCGAGTCC
>DASYVT010000214.1 GCA_035936835.1 Candidatus Methylomirabilota bacterium
CCGGCACGGAGGACGTCGCGGCCGTTCCGCCGAGCACGGTTGTACGCAACCGGCTCACGCGCGCGCTCGGCACGACGATCCTGGCGCTCGTCGTGAGCATTGCCTGGGTCGTGGTCGACACCCTCGCACAACTGGCCACCACGGAGAAGATGATGCCTATCAGCGGCTGGTCCATGGTTGCGCTGGGGCTGCTCCTGCCGCTGTTGCACAAAGTTGCCGTGAGCCTGATCAGTGCTGCGCCTCGCGCACCGGGCACGCCGGCGGCTGCATCCGCGTACCCGTCCATCATCGTGGGCGGACTGGCGTTCGTGTTGGCCGCGCTGCTCCTGTTCTACCTGGATTTCCTTGCGCACGCGGCGTTCGGTGTGAGCTTCACGGTCGGAATCTGGGCAGTCGTCACGGCGCTGGTCGGGTCGGTCGTCGTCGGCCGGGCATTTGCGCTCCTCAACCTGTCCTCGCTGCAGCAATCCTATTCACAAAAGCTGGTGCGCACGTTCCTCGGCGCCACAGCCGCTGACCGCGTGCATCCGACCGGGACCGACGTGCCGGTCCCGGTCGACATTCCCAGCGCCGGCGACGACGTGGCGTTCAGCGCCTACCATCCGGAGCAAAACGGCGGCCCGCTGCATCTCGTCAATGTCTGCGTCAACGACACGGTCGATCGCGTCTCCGGACGGCAACTCCAAAAAGACAAGGGACTGCCCATGTGCGTCGGTCCGGCGGGCTTAAGCGTCGGCCTTCGCTATCACGCGCGCTGGGACACAAGCGAACCGCCCCCCACGGGAAATGCGGTGCCCATCATTCCCCTGGCGATTGACCCCGATCCCAACCGGTTCCACCTGTTGGCCCGGAAAGATGACGAGCCAGTCGTCGTGGAGCAACTCAAGCTCGGTCAATGGATGGCCATTTCCGGCGCGTCGTTCACCACGGGCGCCGGCCGCAACACTAAATTGTCGCAATCGCTGTTGCTGGGATTGCTCAATGTCAGGCTCGGGTATTGGTGGAACAGCGGAATCGATGCGGACCAGCGTCCGGGACGCTATCCGCCCAACCTCTGGCGCTGGCTGAAGGGGGTCCCCGCCAGATTGTTCCGTGTCCAGGCCAGCCTCCTCAATGAGTGGCGCGCCTACTTCGCCGGTCCCGCAGCGCGCTTGTGGTATTTGAGCGATGGCGGCCATTTCGACAACACCGGCCTGTACGAACTCATTCGCAGGCGGCTGCCGTTTATCATCGCCGTCGATGGCGCGCACGACGACCGCTACGAGTTCGAGGACCTCGCCATCCTGACCCGCCAGGTCCGCCTCGATTTTCGGGCTGAACTCGCGTGGATCGATCCCACGGCCGCCCGCGCGACCGGTGTTCACGGCTGGCCGCCGCTCGACGGCACACCACCGCTGCCGCCCGTTCCCGGATGGATTCGGCAGTTCTTCAATCCGGGTGCCATCGGCGCGCTGTCGGATCTCAAGCGCGAATCGACGCATTGCGCGGCGCTTGCACGAGTCACCTACGCTGATGACGCCGACAAGGTCACGTGGCTGCTGCTGCTCAAGGCCAATCTCGCGCCGGCGATGCCTACCGACGTGCGCAACTATGCGACGACCCATCCGGCGTTTCCCAACCAGTCGACGCTCAATCAGTTCTTCGACGATGACCAGTGGGAGAGCTATCGAAACCTGGGCCAAGCCGCAGGGCGCACGGTATTCCAGTAGCAAGCGCGATGAGTACGGCGCGCCACGATCCGTCGTTGCCGATTTGCCTTCAAGGTCCACAAGGGGAGCGTCACATGCCTAGTCTCAAAAGTCTTCGCGCATACCTGGCGCTCGCCGCATGCCTGATGGCAGCCGGACTCATTTCGGTAGTCGGGAATGCCGCGGATCACAACGATCCCAACGCGGTGAACTCGATTTTCGCCGGCGTGGACGCCAACCCGGCCGACCTCTACGACCTGTTCGGTTGGCCGGCGGACGACGAGAGCCGCGGCGAACGCGTGGTATTGGCGCTTACGTTTGCGTCGGTGCCGGCGGCAGGCAAAGTCGACCCGGACCTGCCAACCCTCATGGGCGTCTTCCTGGCGCTCTTCATGGCCAACGCCGGCGCCGCCTGGGACAACGCCAAGAAGTACATCGAGGGGGGCAACCTCGGGGGCAAAGGCTCGGAGGCGCACAAGGCCGCCGTCGTGGGCGACACGGTGGGTGATCCGTTCAAGGACACGGCGGGGCCCAGCATGAACATCCTGATCAAGCTCATGTCAGTAGTCGCGCTCGTCCTGGCGCCCCTCTTCCGCTAGCAGGCGGCCGATAAGGGCCCATCTGCGTCATTTACCAAAGTCTGTTGGGGCGCCCTCGGCCGCAGGTTCGTGGCCGTTCGAGCTGAGGGGCGGAGCCACGAGGCGAGGGCTGAGACAGTCATACGCCTCACCTGCGGCCTTCGGGCGCCGCCTCGCATCTGGACCCTTCTCGACCGCCTGCGGCATGTGCGGGAGGGCGACAGGTTGCGACCCGCTAGGGCGCGTGGTATACAGGCAGAGCTTCAGGTTTGTGCGAGAGGGGTGAATTCCGGGTGACCAAGGTGATCGTCGAGCCCGACGAGAGCTTCGAGAACGCGCTCAAGCGCTTCAAGAAGTCGTGCGAGAAGGCCGGGCTCATGTCGGAGCTGCGGAAGCGACAGCACTACGAGAAGCCCAGCGTCAAGCGCAAGCGCAAGACCCTGGCTGCGCGCAAGAAGGCCAAGAAACGGGAGCGGTTCTTCGACTAGTCGCGGCAGGCTGGGGCGCTGAGTGGAGCCGGGTCAGGGACCTTCTGGCCCGGCACACTCACTCGCCGATGGGGCGCGAACGGGCCCTCGGCCTCGAGCCGCAGTCGGACCTGGACGCCGTCCGGTCCGCCCTCATGGAGACGCGCGAGGGCCGGCGAGCGCTCCGCGCCGCGGGCGCACCCCCCTGGGAGTCCATCCCCGACGTCCGTGATCTCCTCGAGCGCGCCCGTGTCCCCGGATCGGTCGCCGAGGGCGGCGAGCTGGTCACCCTCCTCCCCCTGCTCGACGCCGCCGGGCGGCTGGCCGGATATGGCCGCGCCATCGCCGCCGAGGCGCCCGGCCTCTCGAAGACCTTGGCAGCCCTGCCGCGCGTCACGCCGCTGGCCGATCTCCTCCGGCGCTCGCTGGACGCCGACGGCGGCGTGCGCGATGAGGCGAGTCCCGCGCTCCGAAGCCTCCGCCAGAAGGGCCGCGGGCTCAGACGCGACCTCGTCAAGCGGATCGAGCAGTACTTCCAGGGACCCGCGGCCGAGCACATCTTCCAGGAGCGCTACGTCACGGTCCGGCACGGCCGCTACGTGCTGCCCATCCGGGCGGAGGCCAAGTCACGCTTCAAGGGCATCGTCCACGACCGCTCGCAGAGCGGGGCCACGCTCTTCGTCGAGCCCGAGGGCGTCGTCGAGGACAACAACGACTTGGTGCAGGCCGCCCGCGAGGAGGAAGCGGAGGTGCTGCGCGTGCTCGCCGCTCTCACGAGGGCCGTCGGAGAGGCCCTGCCCGAGCTCGAGTCGCTCGTCGACGATGTCGGCAGGCTCGATCTCGCCTTCGCGCGCGCCGAGTTCGCGGAGGCCATGGAGGCGACCGAGCCCGCAGTCGGCGAGGAGCGCCTGGCCGACGTCATGGGGGCGCGCAACCCGCTCCTGCTGGCGCAGGCGTGGCAGGCGCCCGAGCGCCCCGTCGTCCCCATGGATCTGCGCGTCGGCGGGGAGCGGCCGCTGCTCGTGATCACGGGGCCCAACGCGGGCGGCAAAACCGTGGCGCTCAAAACGCTCGGGCTCTTCTGTCTCATGGCGCAGTCGGGGCTCCACCTGCCGGCGCGCGAAGGCGCGCGGCTGCCGGTTCTCTCGACGATCTTCGCCATCATCGGCGACGACCAGAGCGTGGCCGAGAACCTGTCGACCTTCTCGGCCTTCGTCAAGCAGCTGCGCGAAGTGCTCGAGCAGGTGGACGCCCGGTCGCTGGTGCTGCTCGACGAGCTTGGCGCCGGCACCGACCCGGACGACGGCGCCGCGCTGGCCCAGGCGGTCCTCGAGGAGCTGGCCGGGCGCGGCGCCCTCTGCGTGGCGTCGACCCATCTCGAGCCGCTCAAGGGCTTCGCGTCGAGCTTTCCCCAGGCGCGCAACGCCTCGGTTGAGTTCGACGGCGAGCGGCTGCAGCCGACCTTCCGGCTGGTCTACGACCGGCCGGGGCAGAGCTACGCGCTCGCCATCGGGGCGAGGCTCGGTCTGCCGGCGCGCCTCATCGAGCGCGCCGAGGCCCACCGCTCGGCCCAGCGGCGCCAGCTCGAGGCGCTGCTCCAGCGCCTGGAAGAGCGCGACCGGCGCGAGGCCGAGCATGCGGAGGCGGTCGAGCGGCGCGAGGTGGAGAGCGCGTCGCTCCTCGCGCGGGCCGAGGCCCAGCTCGAAGCGGCGCGGAAGCAGGCGGCCGAGATGGTCGCGCGCGCCAAAACCGAATCCTTGCTGCTGCTCACCGAGATCCGCCGCGCGGTCAACGCCGAGTGGGACAGGCTCAAGGCCCAGGACAAGACGCGCGACTCACTCGCGGAGGGCCGCAAGCGGCTCGGCGAGGCGGCGCGCGGCGTGGACAGCGCTCCCGAGCCCGTGGACTTCGGCCAGCGCCCGGCCGCGGCAGGCGATAGAGTCGAGGTGCCCCACCTGGGGCTCAAGGGGGACGTGCTGGCTGTGGACGGTGGGACGGCGACGGTGCAGGCGGGCTCGGTGACGGTCAAGGTCCCCGCTCAGGCCCTCCGCGTGGTGGGACGCGCAGACACTGGAAGGACCACCCCTCAGCACCAGGCCCCTCACCCCTCCCTCTCCCCTGAGGGGAGAGGGAAATGGAGTGACAAGAACCCTCTCCCCCATCGGGGGAGAGGGCCGCAGTTCGAGCCGAAGGGCGAAGCCGTGAGGCGAGGGCTGAATAGTCAGGGGGCAACGATCGCCAACGAGTTGCACCTGATCGGACGCACCACGGATGAAGCCCGGGACATCCTCGAGAAGTACCTCGACGATGCCTTCCTCGCGGGAATGGCCTCGGTGCGCATCATCCACGGCAAGGGCACGGGGGCGCTCCGCCGCGCCGTCGAGGAGCTGCTGGCGGCCCACCCGCTGGTCACGAGTCACCGGGCGGGCGATCTGCACGAAGGCGGAGCGGGCGCCACCGTAGCTGTGTTAGGACAGTCCTGATGGCCGCCGGCTTCTCTTCCCAGATCCTCGACGAGATCCGCTCCCGGGTGGACATGGTCGAGCTCGTCGGCCAGTCCGTGAACCTCAAGCGCGCCGGCGAGAACTGGAAGGGCCTCTGCCCCTTCCACACCGAGAAGACGCCCTCCTTCACCGTCAATCCGAAGCGCGGCATCTTTCACTGCTTCGGCTGCGGCGTGGGCGGCGACGCCTTCGGCTTCCTCATGCGCCAGGACCGCTTGGGCTTCCCCGAGGCGGTGCGGGCCCTGGCCCAGCGCGCGGGCGTGGAGCTTCCCACCCAGCGGACCCCCGAGACCGACGGCAAGCTCGAGGGCCTCCGCCGCGTCATGGCGCTGGCGGCCCAGTTCTACACGGACGCGCTCTGGGCCAAGGACGGCGCCAAGGCGCAGGCCTATATCGAAAGCCGCGGCGTGGACCTCGAGGTCGCGCGCCGCTTCGGGCTCGGCTACGCCCCCGACGGCTGGAACGCGCTCGTGAGCCACATGGCCAAGGAGGGCGTGACCGACGTCGAGCTCGTCTCGGCGGGCCTGGCGCTGCCGCGCCAGAACGCCCCCGGCTTCTACGACCGCTTCCGCGGGCGCCTCCTCTTCCCCATCCGGGATCTGCAGGCGCGCGTCGTCGCCTTCGGCGGCCGGGCCATGGGCGCCGAGGAGCCCAAGTATCTCAACTCCCCCGAGACCCCGCTCTACGTCAAGGGCCAGATGCTCTACGCGCTCGACGTGGCGCGCGAAGGCATGCGCCAGAAGAACCGCGCCATCGTCGTCGAGGGCTATCTCGACTGCTTGATGGCCCACCAGCACGGCTTCACCGAAACCGTGGCGGCTCTCGGCACGGCCTTCACCGCCGCGCAACTCGGCCTCTTGCGGCGCTACGCCGACGAGGTGGTGAGCGTCTTCGACGCCGACGCGGCGGGGCAGAAGGCCACGAGCCGGCTCGAGGAGATGCTGACCGACGTGATGGATCTCCGGAACCTCGGCTGGTCCGTCTCGCGCACGGGCTCCTTCGAGAAGGCGGGCTACTTCCCCATCAAGGTCGCCGTCCTGCCCGAGGGCCACGACCCCGACAGCCTCCTCCGCGCCGAAGGCGCGCAAGCGCTCCAGTCACGCCTGGACGCCGCCCGGAGCATCCTCGACTTCGTTCTTGAGCGGGCGCTCGGCGAGGAGGACCTGACGACGCCCCGCGGCCGTTCCACCGCCCACGCGCGCGTGGCGCTCATCCTCTCCCGCGTCCCGAATGCCGAGGAGGCGACCGCGCTGGCCCGGGAAGCGGCCCGCAAGCTCGGCGTCGACGCCACCCAGCTCTGGATCGAAGCCCAGCAGCTCCAGGGCGCCCGCGCCCGAAAGGGCGCTCAGGACCGCCCAGCCCACACGACGGCCGCCCCGGATGGGCCGACCGGTTCGGCCCAGACCTGGCCAGCCCCCAGCCTCTCGGAGCGCGACCTCCTCCTGATGCTCCTTCACACGGAGGAGGCGCGGACGGGACTTCTGCCGTATCTTGAAGAGGTGCAGATCGTCCATCCGGGGCTGCGGGCGGTCCTGGGCGCGCTCCGGCGGGCGCCCGAGGGCGTGGCCCCGGAAGGCCTCATGGCCGAGCTGCCCGGGGAGGCGGAGCGGAGCCTCCTGGCCGCGCTTCTCGTCGAACAGCGGGAGTGGAGCGACATACATATTCAGGTGACGGAGTTGCAGAAGCGGTACGATATTCGGCGGCGGAAACAGCGGATCCGGGAGCTGAGCCTGGCGATCACCCAGGCCCAGGCGACGGGCGATCCAGCCGTCGCCGGCCTCCAAGCCGAGCTCCGGAGTCTGCAGGATCAGGCCCAGGCCGTCAGGGGCATGGTCACCGGCCGATGAACCCGCACCCCCCATCAGGAGAGCCGACGAGCATGGCGGACGAACCAAAACTCCAAGAACTAGACAAGCTGATCGCGAAAGGCAAGGAGAAGGGTTACTTGACCTACGACGAGGTCAACGACGCCCTGCCGTCGGACATCGTCGCGCTGGATCAGCTCGACGACATCATGATGCTCTTCGGCTCGATGGACATCGAGATCGTGGACTCGGCGAAAGCCAGCCGCCTGCCCAGCGAGGCGGCGAGCCAGGCCGCCGATCCCGAGCCCGACGACGACGAGCCCGTGGAGCCGCGGCGGATCGATCTCACGCCCGGGCCCGTCGGGCGCACCGAGGACCCCGTCCGCCTCTACCTGCGCGAGATGGGGCGCGTGTCGCTCCTCACCCGCGAGGGCGAGATCACGCTGGCCAAGCGCATCGAGGAGGGCAAGGACGAGTCCACGCGGGCCATCCTGTCCACCACGCTGGCGCTCGACAAGATCCGTGCCGTCCGCGACGACCTACGCAAAGACCTCGTCCCGATCAAGGACCT
Source organism: Candidatus Methylomirabilota bacterium (assembly GCA_035936835.1). Classification (NCBI taxonomy): domain Bacteria; phylum Methylomirabilota (SeqCode); species Candidatus Methylomirabilota bacterium. The sequence goes on from DASYVT010000214.1 coordinate 7,614, forward strand.
GGTCGACTACCCCGAGGAAGAGTTCACCGAGGAGAAGGAGGCCGACCTCCGGCGCTCGGTCATGCGCGAGCTCGGCACCGTCGACCGGCTGCTGCGCGAGCGCGAGAAGGTCCTCGACCTGGCGCGGAAGCTTCGCGCCAAGGCCGGCGGGCGCAAGAAGCGAAAGGGCGAGCCGCCGTGGAAGAAGCACGAGGCGGTCGCCCAAGCCAAGCAGGTCAAGGCGCTGCAAACCCTCCGCACGTTGAGCCTCCAGCCGTCTCTCCTCGATCACTGGGGCCAGGACCTCAAGAAGCTCGTCGAAAAGATCCAGGTCTCCGAGCGCGAGATCGCGCTGTGGTCCGACGGCAAGCGCCCGGCGCCGGCCGAGGTGGACGCCTTCCTCGATTCGCTCTCCGAGGACCGGGAAGACGGCGACCGCGACCTCTACCAGAAGGCTGCGGCCCGCCACCCCTCGATCAAGGAGCGCCTCGTCTGGGTCGCCCAGCAGAAGATCAAGCGCGCCGAGGAGAACGCCCAGACCAAGGCCGACGACCTCAAGCGCATCGTCAAGGACATCCGCTCGGGCGAGGTCAAGGCCGCCCGCGCCAAGAAGGAGATGGTCGAGGCCAACCTACGCCTCGTCATCTCGATCGCGAAGAAGTACACGAACCGCGGGCTCCAGTTCCTCGACCTGATCCAGGAGGGCAACATCGGCCTGATGAAGGCCGTGGACAAGTTCGAGTACCGCCGCGGCTACAAGTTCTCGACGTACGCGACCTGGTGGATCCGCCAGGCGATCACGCGCGCCATCGCCGACCAGGCCCGCACCATCCGCATCCCCGTGCACATGATCGAGACCATCAACAAGCTGATCCGGACGTCGAGACAGCTGGTCCAGGAGTTGGGCCGCGAGCCCTCGCCGGAGGAGATCGCGGTCAAGATGGAAGTACCGGTGGACAAGGTGCGGAAGGTCCTCAAGATTGCCCAGGAGCCGATCTCCCTCGAGACGCCCATCGGCGAGGAAGAGGACAGCCACCTGGGCGACTTCATCGAGGACAAGCAGGTAGGCTCGCCCGTCGAGAGCATGATCGGTCTCTCCCTCCGTGAGCAGACCAACAAGGTGCTCAACTCGCTGACGCCCCGCGAGGAGAAAGTGCTGCGGCTGCGCTTCGGGCTCTCCGACGGCTGCGAGCACACCCTCGAGGAAGTCGGGCAGGACTTCGCCGTGACCCGCGAGCGCATCCGCCAGATCGAGGCCAAGGCCCTCCGCAAGCTCCGCCATCCCTCCCGTTCCAAGAAGCTCAGGAGCTTTCTCGAATCGTGATCGGTGCTATGATCGCCAACCGCGGGCCCATAGCTCAATTGGCAGAGCCCCCGGCTCATAACCGGTTCGGTCTTGGTTCGAGTCCAAGTGGGCCCACCATTTCAGAAGGAGCAGGGGCCGCAGTTCGAGCTGAGACACGAGGAAGGTGGCGAGGCGAGTGCTGAGATAATGGAGGCGCAGCTCAAGACGCTCATAGATTTGCAGGGCGTGGACACCCGCATCGCCGTGCTCGAGGCCGAGGCGGCCCTCCTGCCCAGGGAGATCGCCGCCGTCCACGCCGCCGTCCAGGCTCTGAAGCAGGAAGTCGACGCGGGCAAGACGCGCCTCGACGCCGCCAAGAAGGACCAGCGCGTGCGCGAGAAGGACCTCGAGGTCGTCCAGGCCAAGCGCTCCAAGACCGAGGGGCGCCTGTACGAGGTCAAGACCAACAAGGAGTACTCCGCGGTCCTGGCCGAGATCGAGGACATCAAGCAGGAGAAGGGCCGGGTCGAGGAGGAGATCCTCGTTCTGATGGAAAGCCAGGAGCGGGTGGCCGCCGACATCAAGGACGCCGAGTCGCGCTTCAAGACTCGCGAGACGCAGGGCAAGCAGGAGGAGGCCGCGTTTCAGGAGAAGCTCCGCGCCGTCGAAGCCGACCTGGCCCTGGTCCGCACCGAGCGCGCTGAGCTGGCCCGCCAGCTGCCCCCGGCCGTGCTGGCCGACTACGACAAGCTGCTCAAGGCGCGCGGCGGCCTCGCCCTCGCGCAGGTGATCAAGCCGAACCTCTGCGGCGGGTGCCGCATGACCGTCACCCCCCAGCGGCTCCAGGAATTGCGCGCCCAGACCGCGCCCCTTCCCTGTGAGTCCTGCGGCCGCTACCTCTACTGGCTCGCCTGACCGATTCCCCTCTCCGAGTCCTCCCTCTCCCCTCTGGGGAGAGGGTAGGGTGAGGGGGCCAGAGCTGAGGGACCGTGATGTCCACCTCCCCAATCACGATCTACACCGACGGAGCCTGCAGCGGCAACCCAGGCCCCGGCGGCTGGGGTGCCATCGTGATCGACGACGGTCGCGAGATCGAGCTCTCGGGCGGCGAGTCTCCCACAACCAACCAGCGCATGGAGCTCACCGGCCCGATCGAAGGCCTGCGCGCGCTTGCGGGCCGGCGCGTCGTCGCGATCTACAGCGACAGCGCCTACGTGGTCAACTGCTTCCGCGACACGTGGTATGTCCGCTGGCGGCAGAACGGATGGCGGAACGCCCAGAAGAAGCCCGTAGAGAATCGCGACCTCTGGGAGGCGCTCCTGGCCGAGGTCGAGCGCCACGACGTCGTCTGGCACAAGGTCGCGGGCCACAGCGGCCACGAGATGAACGACCGGGCCGACGCCCTCGCCCGCTCGGCGATTCCGCCGCGCTGAGGCGTATCGAATTCGAGGCGTTGACGAGGGCGGGTTCACACGCCTAGCCTATAAGCCATGCAAACAACCTACCCCCGCACCCGCCGCTGGACGAGGGTCGAGTACGACCGCCTGATCGAAAAGGGTATGTTTCAACCCGGCGAGCGTCTTGAGCTGCTTGCCGGCAACCTGGTCGTCCGCGAGCCCCAGGGTGATCCCCACACCCTGGCTGTCGAGCTCGTCAACGAGGCGCTCCGGACCGCATTCGGTCCAGAGTGGCGCGTCCGCGTTCAGCTCCCAATCGCTCTGGACGAGGAATCGGAGCCCGAGCCCGACGTCTCGGTGGCGCCGGGGCGGGCGCGGGACAGGAGAGAGGCCAAACCGTCGCGGCTCGCGCTGGTCGTCGAGATCGCTGAATCGAGCCTGGCGCTCGACCGCGAGCACAAAGGCGGCCTCTACGCCAGGGCTCGCGTGCCCGAGTACTGGATCGTCAACCTGGCGGGCCGCGTCCTCGAGGTCTACCGTGACCCCAGGCCGGACGCCTCCGCATCGTATGGATGGGCCTACCGGTCGGTCCAGAGCCTGAGGGCCGGGGAACACGTGTCGCCACGTGCGGCGCCGACGGCCCGCGTCCCGGTCGCGGACCTCTTGCCATGAGCCAGTCGGCGGCCCGAACGCGCCGCTGGAGCCGCATCGAGTACGAGCGGTTGATCGAAGAGGGGGTCTTCCAGCCTGGAGAACACCTCGAACTGCTGGCCGGGCAGCTGGTAGTCCGCGAGCCCCAGGGAACGCCACACGCCACGGGGATCCGGCTGGTCACCCGGGCGCTGCGTGAGGTGTTCGCAGAGGACAGGTGGATTGTGGACATGCAGCTCCCGGTGGCCCTCGACGAAGAGTCCGAGCCCGAGCCGGACGTCACAGTGACCGCCGGCGACCCGCGGGATTTTCTGCCGTCGCACCCGGCCCGGCCAGTGCTCGTCGTCGAGGTCGCCGAGGCGAGTCTTGCGCTCGACCGCGAGGAGAAGGGCAGCCTGTACGCGCGCGCTCGCGTGCCCGAGTACTGGATCGTGAACCTGCGTGATCGCGTGCTCGAGGTCTACCGAGAGCCGCAGCCCGACCCCTCCGCGCCCCACGGCTGGGCCTACCGATCTCGCCAGAACCTGGCCGCGGGAGAGTACGTCACGCCCTCCGCCGCGCCCACGGCCCGCATCGTCGTCGCCAACCTCCTGCCATGATCGAGAGCGTCCAGGTTCGCACACGCCGCTGGAGCCGCACCGAGTACGACCGACTCATCGCCCTCGGCATCATCCAGGAGGACGAACGGCTCGAGCTGTTGGCCGGTGAACTCGTGCTCCGCGATCGACAGAGCCCCGGCCATGCGTATGCAATCGAGGCGCTCAGCGAAGCACTCCGGCACACCATAGGTCCCGGCAGTCACGTTCGCACCCTTGGTCCCATCGCCCTCGATTGCGAGTCAGAGCCAGAGCCTGACTTGAGTGTCGTTCCAGGTACCATTCGCGCCTATCGCGACGACCATCCGTCGCAGCCAACTCTCCTGGTCGAGGTCGCGGACACGAGCCTGACCTTTGATCGCGAGCACAAGGGCAGCCTCTACGCGCGCGCGTGTCTGCCAGAGTACTGGATCGTGAATCTCGTGGACCGGGTCCTCGAGGTCTACCGGGAAATCGGGCCCGACGCGGGAGCGCCGTACGGCTGGGCCTACCGCGTGGCGCTGATGCTCGGGCCCGACGAGCACGTCACGCCCCTTGCTGCGCCGTCTGCCCGTATCCTCGTCGCCGACTTCCTGCCGTAGCGGCGTCCCCGGGGCCGGGCCCCGCCCATGACGCTCTCGAGTCTGCATCGCGAGTTCCTTCGTCACTGCGAGGTCGAGAAGCGCTTGGCCCCGCAGACCATCACCGCCTATCGCAGCGATTTTACCCAGTTTCTCGGCTACCTGCTCGATGGCCGCGAGGGTCCTTCGCGCCAGGGCAGCCTCAGAACCTTCACGACGGCCGGCCTCCGCGACTACCAGCGGCACATGGCCACTCAGCGGTGGCGCACCAACACCCTGCGCCGGCGACTAGTCGAGCTGGGCTGCTTCGCGGCTTGGCTGGTCGACCGCGGATACCTCAAGCGCAATCCCGCCCGCGCCCTCACCGTACCGAAGCGCGAGCGCCATCTTCCCCGAGTGCTCGAGTGGAGCCAGGCCGAAGCCGCCGTCGCCACCGAGCCCAACCTGCGGGATCGTGCCATCCTGGCGCTCCTGGCCTTCGCCGGCCTCCGCCGCGGCGAGGTGATCGCGGCCAGCACTGGCGACTATTCGCGCGAATCACGCAGTCTGCGGGTTCGGGGCAAGGGGAGCAAGGATCGTGTCGTGCCGCTCCATGCCGTCGCAATCGGGGCGCTGGAGACCTATCTTGCCGCGCGAGGGCCGTTGGGCGCCCGCGATCCACTCTTCGTGTCCTGGCGCGGGCGGATCGGCAAGCGGCCCATCATCAATGCCGTGGCGCGCGCCGGCCGTCGTCTCGGGATCCGGCTCCACCCGCATCTCTTCCGCCACACCTTCGCGACCGAGCTCCTCAACCGCCGCGCTGACCTCCGCGTCATCCAGACGCTCCTCGGGCACGAGTCGCTCGAGACGACCGAGGTCTACACACACGTCAGTCCGGGTCGCCGACGTGAGGCGATAGACCTGCTGGGTGACACTGCCGGCGGACATTGAAGGCCGGTCCGGGTGCTATACTTCCCCTCGCTTCCACACGCTCTTTGATTCGCACCAGAGAAGGCTGGACGGTCGCCGGCGCGGGGCAACTCGCGCGGGAGGAAAGTCCGGGCTCCGCAGGGCAGGGTGCTGGCTAACGGCCAGGGGGGGCGACCCCACGGACCAGTGCCACAGAAAACAAACCGCCGTCCGGCAACGGGCGGTAAGGGTGAAACGGTGAGGTAAGAGCTCACCAGCGGCGCGGGTGACCGCGCCGGCTCGGTAAACCCCACCCGGAGCAAGGCCCAATAGGAGAGCGATCCGGTCCGCAAGGACTGGTGAAGCGCGGCCCGCGTGGGGCTCTCGGGTATGGCCGCTGGAGGCGCCGGGTAACCGGCGTCCTAGAGAAATGACCGTCTCCCCGGGCTCACGCCCGGGTGACAGGACCCGGCTTACAGGCCCTCTCTGGTGCGATTTTCCCCCAGTGACTCTTCAGCGCCCGCGCCGGCGGCGGCGTTTGGCGGTGGTGCGGCCGGGCGATCGCCGGGTGCCGTGGCGCAGACCCTCCATGAAGATGCCGCGGCAGGCCTCGCTGCAGAAGCGCTTGGCGTCGTCCTTGAGCTCGGTTCCGCACGCTTCGCATTTCGTCATAGTTTTACTCCTCACTCGCCGGGCTGGATCGTTGGGGAGACTACGCGAAGATGCCGTACGCTCCCGTGACTTCGTAGAGGCGCTCCTGCGAGCGCAGCGCGGGCTGCCCGTCCGCCGTGATGCGCACGGAGCTTCCGTCAGGCAGGATGCGTCGCGCCTTCACCGTATCGGCGAGCTGGATCTCCAGGATCTCGCGGACCTGGGCCTGGAGCCCGGGGTCCAGCACGGGGAACGCGATCTCGACGCGGCGGTCGAGGTTCCGCGGCATCCAGTCCGCGGAGGCCAGCAGGTATTCCGGCTCCCCCGCGTGCTCGAAGTAGAAGATCCGCGCGTGCTCGAGGAAGCGGTCCACGATCGAGACGACGCGGATGTTGTCTGAGAGCCCGGGCACCTCGGGGCGCAGGCAGCAGATCCCGCGCACGATCAGGTCGATCCGCACCCCCGCCCCGCTGGCCTCGTACAGCTCCTCGATCAGACGGGGATCCGCGAGCCCGTTCATCTTCGCGATAATCCGCGCCGGCCGACCGGCCCTGGCGTGGCTTGCCTCGCTGCGGATACGCTCGACGAGGCCCTCGCGCAGGTCGCTGGGCGCCAGCAGCAGGTGGTGGAAGCCGTGCGGGCGCGTGTAGCCGGTGAGGAGGTTGAACAGCTCCGTCAGGTCCTCGCCGAAGGCTTCGCGGCTCGTGAAGAGCCCGAGGTCCTCGTAGACGCCGCCCGTCCGGACGTTGTAGTTGCCGGTGGCGAGATGGCAGTAGCGCCGGATGCCGTCGGCCTCCTGACGCACCACGAGGCACGCCTTGCAGTGGGTCTTGAACCCCGCGAGGCCGTAGACCACATGCGCCCCCACCTCTTCGAGCGCTCGCGCCCAGCGGATGTTCGCCTCCTCGTCGAAGCGCGCCTGCAGCTCCACGAGAACGGCGACCTCCTTGCCGTTCTCGACGGCGGTGCGCAGCGCGTGCGCGATAGGCGACGCCGGGCTCACGCGGTAGAGCGTCATCTTGATGGCGAGCACCTTGGGATCGATGGCGGCCTCGCGCACGAAGCGCGTGACGGCGTCGAAGGTGTGGTAGGGGTGATGCACCAGGACGTCCTGCGTCCGGATGGCGCTCCAGATATCCGGCGCGTGCTCGAAGGCGGGAACGGGATGCGGCGGCAGCGGCCGGTCCTTGATCCGCGGCACGTCCACCGCCGTGTAGAGCTGGAACAGGTCCGAGAAGGCCGTGAACCCCTCGTCCTCGTAGAGGTCCTCCGGGGACAGCTCCAGCTCGTCCAGCAGCGTCGCCAGGATGTCGGGCGGCAGGTCGCCGTCGTGCTGCAGCCGCACGGCCGTGCCGAGACGGCGCTCGCGCAGGCTCTCCTCGATGCTGGCCAGCAGATCCTCCGGGCGGCCCGGCGGCTGCAGGACCGCGTCGCGCGTCACGCGGATGGCGTGGCTCGACAGGATGTCGTAGCCGTTGTAGATGCTCGGCAGGTAGAGGCGAATCACGTCCTCGAGCAGCATGAAGACGTGCTTGCCGGCAGGGTCGGGCAGCGCGACGAAGCGCGGCAGCACCTGGCTCGGGATGTGGATGACGGAGAGCGCGCTGTGCGGCAGCGCCGAGGGCGCCGACGGCCGGACGGAGGCGACGAGGCAAAGAGAGCGGTTGCCGAGGTACGGGAACGGGTGGCCGGGATCGACGGCCAACGGCGTCAGCACGGGCAGGAGCGTGCGACGAAAGTACTCGTCGAGGAAGCGCTGCTGCTCTTCACTCGTTTCCTTGGGACGGAGCAGGACGATGCCCTCCGCGGCGAGCAGCGGCTGGATCTCCTCGAGGAAGCAGCGGTGCTGCTCGTCCACCAGCTCGTGGATGCGCGCGGTCATGGCGGCCTTCGTCTCCGCGGGCGTGAGCCCGTCGGGCCCCGGCGCATTGTCGCCGGCCTCGATGCGCCGCTTCAAGGTGGCGACGCGGACCATGAAGCACTCGTCCAGGTTCGAGCTGAAGATGGCGAGGAACTTCACCCGCTCGAGGAGCGGCACGCTCGGGTCCTGCGCCTCTTCGAGCACGCGCCGGTTGAATTCGAGCCACGACAACTCACGATTGATGAACGCGTCCGTGTTCATGTCAGCCTCGCCCGTTGAATGTTTCGCGCAAAAGGATGCCGTCGCGCACGCCGCGCGTGCAGACGACGAGCCGTAGGTAGCCGCCGAAGACCATGGCCTCCTCGATGACGATGGCCCCGGCCAGAATGATATCGGCCCGCTCCGACTGGAGGCCGCGGATCTTCCGGCGCTTCCGCCAGGAGAGGCTCTCCAGGCGCTCACGGACGGCGGTGACGTCAGACTGGTAGAGCTGCAGCCCGTGGCGGTGCTTCCGCTCGCCTTGGTGCGACCGGAGGTGAATGCTGGCGAGCGTGCGGACCGTGCCGCCCAGCCCCACCATGACTTCGCCGCGTCTCGCGGGCGGCAGGCCCTCCAGAAGCTGCGCGCGGATTTCGCTGCGGAGCGCCTGGAGCGCGCGCGGCTTGGGCCGGTTGTCGCGCAGAAAACGGCTCGTGGTCCGCACCGCGCCCAGCGGAAGGGTCGCGGTGGAGACGACCTTGCGGTCCCGCACGCGGCTGAGCTGCAGGCTCGCGCCGCCGAGGTCCGCGACGACGCCGTCCCTGAAGGACAGGCTGTCGAGCGCGGCTTCGACGCCGAGCCGCGCTTCGTCTCGCGCGCTCAGGACCTGCACGTCGATCCCCTCCTTGCGGCGCAGCGGCTCGAGCAGCCGCTCGCGGTTGCGGGCTTCTCGCACGGCCGACGTCGCGACCGCGATCACGCGCGGGCCGCGGCCGTTCGGCGAGTGCCGCGCGAAGAACCGGTGCACGGCTCGGAGCGTCTCGTGGATCGCCTCCCGCGGCAGGACGCCGGGCGCGCCGCCGCCCAGCCGCGTGGGCTCCCGCTCCTCCACGAGCAGGTGGAAGCCGGAGTTCGGGTTGATCCGGACGAGCAGGAAACGGACCGCCGCCGAGCCCAGATCGACGACCGCCACCAGCTCCGCTTTCTTCCGCGAATCCCGCCGCCGGCCCATCGGGTCAGTCGCCCGCGAGCGCCCGCAACACCTTCGGCTTCAGGAACCAGAGGAGCACGCCGAGGCCCGAGGGCCCGTCGGGCAAATCCACGAAAGCGGCGCCGCCCTTCTTGAACGCGAGTCGCTCACCGTGCGCGGCGCCGAGCAGGCGGGCAAGGAGCGCCGAGAGCGTGGGCTCGTGGCCCACGATCGCCACTGTCGCGCCGGCTGGATGCGCGCCGAGCGCGGCCACGATGCCGTCGAGGCTCTCGTGAGCGAGAGCCGGCTCGATCGTGGGCTCGATGCGCTTGAAGGCCCGCGCGGCGATGTCGGCCGTCGCCCGCGCGCGCGGCAGCGGGCTCGTCAGCAGCACATCGGGCCGACGGGCGATGCGGGCGAGCCCCTTGGCGGCCACGGTGAACTTGGCCTTGCCCTTCGGCGTGAGGGGACGCTCGTCGTCAGGAACGCCGGGCGTGCCCCTGGGCACAGCGGCGGCATGACGGACGAGCAGGAGCCTCACCTCACACCTGCCCCCCTACCGGCGCCGCAGATGCGAGGTCGAGCGGGTGACGCGCGCGATGACCGAATTGTCCACGACGTTCATCTGCACGAGCCGCTTGTTCCCGTCGGCCACAGCGCTGACGATCGTCGGATATGTCTCGTGGGACTCCTCGATGATCTCGCCGGCGTAGTTAATGATGCGCCAGCGCCAATCCGGGCTCTCCGGAGTCGAGAACGCTGCGACCTGCATGGTCGACTCCTGCCTACCAGCGGCCGCCGCCGCCCCCCCGATTTCCACCACCACCACCACCGCCGCCGCTCCGGTACCCGCCGCCGCTCCGGGCGCCGCCCGAGCCCGAGGGATTGGCCAGCTCGACCTTCAGCGTCCGGCCATCCACTTCCTGCCCATTGAACTTCTTCACAGCCTCGGTAGCCTCTTCGACCGTCGACATCTCGACGAAGCCGAACCCGCGCGAACGGCCGGTGTCACGGTCCGTTACGACCGCGGCCGATTCGACGGTGCCGGCAGCGGCGAACAGCTCGCGCAGGCGTTCGTCGGACGTGGAGAAGGACAGCCCCCCGATAAAGAGTTTCTGCGCCATGAGCAACCTCCGAATACATCTCCCGCTGCTGATGACGCGCTCTGGACCGCGGAAGGGGGAACCAGAGTGCGGTCTGGTGAGGAAGGGTCCGCAATGAACCGACGGCCGAGCCAGACGCTATTATCATGACACATCTAGGCGCGATTCGTCGTCCCCTTTCGGGCGGCGCGCTTACGGGGCGGGGCGCTTGCCGAAGGGCGAGCGGTAGTCGAGCACGGCGCCCGCATTGGGCGCGTGGTCGCCGCTACGCCGGGATGCAGGTGAAGGTCTGCCGGCGCAGCATGAACGTGGGCCAGGGCTTGGAGTTCCAGTCGAAGCTCTTGACCTCTTGCTGGCTGAGGTCCACCTGCCATTGGCGGCGAGTCACGGCCTGCGCCTCGCACGCCTCCTGGGTCTCGTGCACGCTGAGCTTGACGATGTCCCGGGGCATCTCGGGCTTCTTCTCCAGGTCCTGGACCCACCAGAGAGCCCAAGCCAGCAACACGGTCGTCAGGATCTTCCGCACGGCGGTCCTCCAAGTTTCCCCGCGGGCAAGTTTTCCCGCGGGCAAGTTCTCCCGGGGGTCCTGTCTCCTCGAGGGTCTAGCCGACCTCGCGGAGCCGCATCACCTCGGCGCGGCCATCCATATACTCGCCCATCTTACGCCCGAGCGCCTTGAAATAGTCCGTTCCGCGATGGGCGTCCACGGCGGCCTGGTCGGCGTAGCGCTCCATGAAAACGTAGGTCTGCGGCGCCTCGCCGTGGTGGAGGGCGTACAGCGTGCAGCCGGGCTCGCTCGACGTGACCTTGGCCACCAGCTCCTTGGCCACGGCCTCGAACTCCTTGTCCATCCCAGGTTTCACCTTGATGGTCGCGACGATGCCAATCACGTGGGTCTCCCTCTCAGCGCGCGGCGCGGACGTCGAGCCGCGTGCTCTGGTAGGTCGCTCCTTCGCCCATGTCGCTGTAGCGGTCCCCGCACAACATGTTGATCGTGCCGCCGCCTGCCTCCGCCGCCGGGCGCTGGCCGGGCACGAAGGCCACGCCGCGCGCCGTCTCGTCGCTGATGCGGAGCCTGAGGCGCACCGTCCCGTGGTCGTTGTGCAGCTCGACGACCTGGCCGTTTTCGAGCCCGCGCGCCACCGCATCCTCTGGGTGCAGCACGCACTCGGGCGCTCCCGCCCGCTTGCGCAGGGCGGCTACACCAGCGTAGGCCGTGTGAGCCTGGAAGTAGCCCGGCGCCGTCAAGAGCTGCAGCGGGAAGCGCTTGCGCGCCTCGGGCTCGAGCGGGTCGGCGACCCAGTCGGGCATCGCCGGCAGACCCTGCGCCGCCAGGCCCGCGGAATAGAAC
>DASYVT010000215.1 GCA_035936835.1 Candidatus Methylomirabilota bacterium
CAGCGAGGCCGACGCGTTCCGCGAAAGCTTCGAGACCGTGGACGCGGCCGAGACGCTTGGGCTCGACTGCGTGTGGCTCGGAGAGATCCACTTCAACCCGGCCCGCTCCGTGATCTCCTCGTCGATCGCAATGGCCACTGCGATCGCCGGCCGCACCAAGCGGATCCGCGTCGGGACGGCGGTGCAGGTCCTGCCGCTGAACCACCCGCTCCGCATCGCCGAGGATGCCGCCACCGTGGACCACCTGAGCGGGGGGCGCTTCGAGTTCGGGATCGGGCGCAGCGGAGCCCCACGCGCCTACGACGTCCTCGGCATTCCCTACGGCGAGAGCCAGGCCCGCTTCCGCGAGGCGCTCGCGATCATCAAGGAAGCCTGGAAGGGCCAGCCGTTCAGCTACGAGGGCACGTTCTACCGCTTCCAGAACGCGACCGTCGCGCCGACCCCGTACCAGAAGCCGCATCCGCCCATTCGCATGGCCGCCAATACCCCCGAGACATTTTCGCTCGTCGGCGAGCTTGGGTTGGCGCTCTTCGCGGGCCTGCGTGACCTGGACATCCCCGAGCTCAAGGAGTGTCTCAAGCTGTACCGCCGCGCCTGGCGCGAGGCGGGCCACCCGGGGCAGCCGAGCGTCTACCTCCGCATCCCCGTCTACGCGGGTCTCACGGAGGCGGGCGCGATCGAGGAGCCGAAGGAGAGCATCACGGCCTTCTTCCGCCGCCAGGCCGACCTCATGAAGACCTCGGTCGGGCGGGCGGGCGCGGGTCCGGCGGACCGGCGCGCGGCCAAGGCGGAGCGGCTGGGGCAGCTCCCGTACGAGGAAGTCCTTCGCACGCGCGTCGCCTTCGGCACCGCTGCCCAGCTGATCGCGCGCCTGACCGAGCTCAGAGAGGAGCTGGGCCTCGACGGCATCGTGGTCGAGCCAAATCCCGCCGGCCTGATCCCGACGGAATACGCCGCGCGGAGCCTCCGCATCGTGGCCCGCGAGGTCATGCCCGCGTTCAAGTGAGCACCGTTCACATCTGATGCTCCGGGCACCCGACCCTGAGGCGAGACTGCCCCAACTGAGAGTCCGGCTCCCCGCCCGGCTGAGACGGAATCATCGTAAGCCCTTGGTTTCCCGACCGTCGTCCGCAGGCATGCTTGATGCTGTAATCAGATGTCAGACTGCGGAGCGAAGTCTGTCTGGCCCTACTCAACCGGGAAAGGAGGGAGGCTATGTACAAGAAGATCCTGTTACCGACCGATGGCTCTCCGCTTTCCGCCGCGGCGATCGCGCAAGGTGTCGCGCTGGCCAAATCGACGGGCGCGAAGGTGGTGGGGATGACCGTTTCGGTCCCGTTCCACACGTTCGCCCTCGATCCGATGATGCTCAGCGACACAAAGGAGACGTACAAGAAGGACTGCGAGGAGCGGGCGGTGAAGTATCTCGGCGCCATCAAGACCGCTGCAAGCGCCGCCGGCGTGCCGTGCGAGGTCGCGCACGTGAACGCCGAACACCCGTACGAAGGGATCATCGACACCGCGAAGACGGCGGGGTGCGACCTGATCTTCATGGCTTCGCACGGGCGCAAGGGCGCCTCGGCCCTCATTCTGGGCAGTGAGACCGTCAAGGTGCTAACCCACAGCAAGACCCCGGTTCTGGTCTGCCGCTGACCGATCACCGCCCCGCAGCAACCTGGGCGAGGGCAGCCGCCGAACGGCGGCTGCCCTCCCTCACACTACACCCCGTGCCGGCGCGTGATCCGCTCTGCCATCCGAGCGGCACAGTGCGCGCTCGCGATCCCACCCTGTCGGGTTGCCACATGACGGCTCCCTGGCTCTTCGCGCGGCCCTAGCGGGTCGCGAAGACGGCGGTCTTGCCGGAGCGGTCGAAGATCAGGACCTGGTAGCGCTCGGACGCCTGGCCCGGCGACTCCATGCCAGGCGAGCCGGCGGGCATGCCGGGCACGGCGAGGCCCGCCGCGCGCGGGCGCTCCCGCAGCAGGCGGTCGATGAGGTCGGCCGGCACGTGGCCCTCGATCACGTAGCCCTCGACGAGGGCGGTGTGACAGGCCCTGAGGCGCTCGGGGACGCTATAGCGCCGCTTGATCGGCGTGACGTCGGGGACGTTCTCTGCCTTGATCGGATAACCGCTGGCGCGCAGGTGACCCACCCACCCATCGCAGCAGCCTCAGGTGGGCTCCTTGTACACGGTCACCGTGGGCTTGCTCGCCGCCACGGCCGGCGTCCCGATCAGGCCGGCCAGCCCGACGGCCAGGAATCCTCTCCGAGAGATCCGACCCGCGCTCATGACAGCGAGCATACACGATCTCGGCCGCGGGCGCGGGCAGCCAGCTCGCGCTCGACGGCCTAGCACGGCAGGCAGCAGTTGGCTGAGGACGGGTGTTATGTTATCTACGTTCCAAGTGAACCCCAAGGAGAGCATCCATGAGTGACGCGGCGCCCCTTTTGGTAGAGAAGGACGGACCGATCGGCTGGCTCATCTTCAACCGGCCGGACAAGCGCAATGCCGTGGGCATCGAGACGTGGCAGCTCGTGCCGGACTACGTCAAGGACCTGGCCTCCGATGACGCCATCCGCGTGGTCATCCTGCGCGGGGCCGGCGACAAGGCCTTCGTCGCGGGCGCCGACATCTCGCAGTTCAAGGACCGCCGGCGCAACATGGAGGACGAGGCGGAATACCGCCGCATCGGCGCGCGCGGGCGCGAGGCGCTCGCCACGCTGTCGAAGCCGCTGCTCGCCATGATCCACGGGTACTGCGTCGGCGGCGGCCTCAGCATCGCCATCGGCTGCGACATGCGCATCGCGTCGGACGACGCGCGCTTCGGCATCCCCGCGGCGCGCCTCGGCCTCGGCTACCACTACAGCGGCATGGAGCAGGTGATGGCTCTCATCGGACCGTCGTACACGAAGGAGATCTTCTTCACCGCGCGCACCAACTGGAGCGCCCAGGACGCGCTCCGCATGGGCCTGGTCAACCAGGTCGTGCCCAAGGCGGAGCTAGAGGCCTTCACGCGCGAGTACGCGCTCACGATCGCGCGCAACGCCCCGTTGACGCTCCGCTCGGCCAAGGCTACGGTGAACGAGCTGCTGCGGCCGGCGGAGAAGCGCGATCTGGCCATGCTCGAGCGCCTGATCGCCGACTGCTTCAACAGCGAGGACTATCAGGAGGGCGTTCGAGCCTTCTCGGAGAAACGCCGCCCGCAGTTCCAGGGGCACTGACAGAAACACAGCCCCCTCACCCTGCCCTCTACCCCTCGGCGGGGGAGAGGGAGATGCGCGCAAAAGGAGCGAATCATGGCCATCAACTCAGCCGTCACGTCCGCGATCGATATAGAGGACATCGAATATCTCCGCCACGGGGACAAGCCGCTGCTGGCGCGCCTCTTCAAGCCGCGCGGCGTGGGACCCTTCCCGCTGATCGTCGAGCTCCACGGCGGCGCCTGGTGCAAGGGCGACCGCACGAACGACACCCTGCTCAATGAGCCGCTGGCGAAGAGCGGCATCGTCGTGGCCGCCCTGGACTTCCGCATGCCGCCGGAGGCCGGGTACCCCGCCTCGATGACCGACATCAACTACGCGATCCGCTGGTTCAAGGCGCGCGCGGCCGAGCTCGGCAGCCGGCCGGACATGGTCGGCGTCCTGGGCATCTCGAGCGGCGCGCACCAGGCCATGCTGAACGCGATGAGACCGCGCGATCCGCGCTACGCGGCGCTGCCGCTCCCCGCAGGCTCCCCCGCTGTGGATGCCACGGTCCGCGCCGTCGTCATGTGCTGGCCCGTCATCGACCCGCTGTCGCGCTATCACTACGCGAAAAAGCTGAAGGCGGGCGGCAAGCCTTACCCCGACGTGGTGGACAACGTGCTGCCGCTCCACGATCAATACTGGCAGACGGAAGCCGCCATGGCCGAGGGCAACCCGGTCCTCGCGCTCGAGCGCAGCGAGCGGGTCGAGATGCCGCCCGTCCTCTACCTCCAGGGCACCAAGGACGTGGCGCACCCGCGCCCCGACCTCGACCGCTTCGTCGCGGGCTACCGCAAGGCGGGCGGCCAGGTCGAGCTGGAGCTCTACGAGGGCGAAGGGCAGGCGTTCATCACGAGGAACCCGACTTCACCAAACGCCGCGCGGGCGACGGAGAAGATCATCGAGTTCGTGCACAAGCAGATCCGGTAACGCCGCATGGCGACGAAGAGGAAGGGCGCGGGGCTCCTGATGGTCTGGGCGGACGTCCCGGCCGATAAGGAGGAAGAGTTCAACCGGTGGTACAACGAGGAGCATCTGCGCGAGCGGCTCGCGGTGCCGGGCTTCCTCAATGGAGCCCGCTATGAAGCGGTCAAGAGCGGGCCGAAGCACCTCGCCTGCTACGAGCTGGAAGACGTCTCCGTGCTGGAGAGCGCGGCGTACAAGCGCGTCCAGGCGCACCCGACGGAATGGACCCGGCGCTGCTCCCCCGAGGCCATCGGCACGACCTACATCCGCAACGTCTACACGATGATCCACCCGAAGACGCTGACGCCGGAGGCGGCGCAGAGCGGCATGGCGCCGGCGCTCCAGATCGGGCGCATGGACGTGCCGCCCGAGGTCGATGCGGACTTCAACGACTGGTACAACACCATCTACGTGCCCAACTATGAAACGGTGCCCGGCGTGATCCGCGGCCGGCGCTATCGAGCCGTGGCCGGCGCGCCGACGTATCTCACGCTCTACGAGTTCGAGCGGGCCGATGTATCCGAGAGCGCCGCGTGGCTCGCCCAGCGGGACATCTCACCGGTGACGCACCGTATACGCCCGCACATGCGGCACGCGCCGGGCTCTCCCGGCATCTGGGTGAAGACGGTCCAGGGCTGACGCGGCGCCGCTAGCGAGCGCCGAGGGCGCGGCGCACGCGCGGGAGCACCTCGCGCGCCATCCGCGCGGTGTAGCCGCGCTCGGGATCGTCCGGCGACGGCGGGTTCGGGATCGGGTGCAGGACGACGTAGTCGAACTCGGCCGGCGCCCTGCGGAGCACGTCTATCAGCCGGTCGGCGACCTCGGCCGGCGCGCCGCGGAGGCTGAAGGCATCGGCCGCGCTCTCCGGAAGGAAATCCACGACCCGGCCGCTCGCCTCGAGGTCGACCGTGTGGTGGAAGTCGGGCCAGACCTTGTGCAGGCGCTTGAGCGTCTCCGGGTCCGCCCCCGTCCACGCGAGGCGCGGCGGGTCGAACAGCGCCGGCGAGTACTCGTAGTACCCGGCCGCCATGGACTTGGCCATCGTCAGCGCGCGGCCCGGATCGTCCACGAGCACGGTGTGGAACACCGCGCCCAGGCGGACGGCTGACGGGTCGCGCCCCGCGTCGGCCGCGCCCGCGCGGATGGCCTCGACGGCCGTCGCGATGTTCGCCTCATGCGTGCCCACGCGAATGAAGACCCCGTCGGCGACTCCGCCCGCCATCCTGAGCGTGCGCGGGCCGCCGGCGGCGATCCAGATCGGCACGGGCCGGTAGTGCGGCAGTCGCGCGGGCCGATCGGCACCGACCTCGACCGCATCGCCGTCCAGCAGCGCGCGCATCAGGCGCGTGGCCGCCTCGAGCTCCTTCACCCGCGCCGGCTTCAGGCCGGCGAGTCTCACGGCAGTGTCGCCGACGCCCCAGCCGAGGACCGTGCGCCCGGGCGCCAGCTCGTCGATCGTCGCGATCGACGACGCGGTGACCGTGGGGTGCCGGTTCACGGGATTGGCAAGGAGCGTCCCGAGCGTGATGCGCTCGGTCGCGCGGGCCGCCGCGGCGAGCAGGACGTAGGTGTCGCGCCGCCGGAGCTGCGAGTCGGGCTGGAGCGCCGCATCCCAGCCGAGCGTCTCGGCGCGCCGCACGTCGGCGGCAAACGCGTCCACGGAGTGCGAGTCGAACCGGTTCAACCCGAAGCGGGGGGCCTTCAATAGCCCTTCTGCTTGTCGATCAGCGCGAGGAGCGGCCGTCCGTCCTGGAGCCGCCGCAGGTTCTCGCAGAAGGTGGCGATCACCCGGCCCGCGCGGCGCGGCGACCCGCCCGCGGTGTGCGGGGTCACAATGACTCGCGGGTGCCTCCACAGCGGATGATTCTTGGGCAGCGGCTCGGGATCGGTGACGTCGAGCCCGGCGCCCCAGATGAGGCCCTCGTTGACGGCCGCGAGCACATCCTCGCCGCGGACGATCTCGCCCCGGGTGACGTTGATCAGGATGGCGTGCCGCCGCATCTGGGCGAAGCGCTCGCGGGTGAAGAGGTGGTGCGTCGCCTTGGTCAGCGGGAGCGCGATCACCACCACGTCGGACGCGCCCAGCAGATCGGCGAGGCGATCGGGCGTCCAGATCGCCTCCACGCCCGGCTCGGGCTCGACGGGCTCGATGTCCACGCCGAGCACGCGCATCCCGAAGGCTACCGCGCGCTTCGCGACGGCGCGGCCGGTGCCCCCGAAACCCACGATGCCCATGGTCTGCTCGTAGAGCTCGCGCTGGTGCACGCGGATGGGCTCGCGCAGGTCGTAGTCCGGCGTGCGGATCGCGGTGTGCAGCCCGCGTGTGAGCCCCAGGAGGAGCGCAAAGGCGTGCTCCGAGAGATGGATGCCGACGTCGCCCTTTTCGCTGGCCAGCGGCACGTTGCTGTTCGCCAGCTCGACCGTGAGGATATTGTCCACCCCCGCGCCGATCGAATGGTACAAGCGGAGCTTCGGGGCGAGAGAGAAGTTGTCCTTATGCACGCGCCCGAAGATGATGTCGGTGTCCGGCAGCTCGCGGCGCTGGGTGGCGGGATCCTTGGCCTCTACGATGCGGCTGCCCGCTCCAGCGGCCTCGAGGATACCCGCCCGGTCCGCTTCGCTCAGCGCGGAGACGATCAGATTCGGGACGAAGAGGATCTTCATGCCGCGAAGTTGTAGAGGCGCGCGGCGTTCTCGCAGACGATCTTCCGCCGCGTTTCCGCAGGTAGGTGCCCCATCTCGCGCTGGATATACTCGCGCGAATCGGGCCAGATGCCGTCGGGATGCGGGAAGTCCGATCCCCACATGATCCTGTCGGCGCCCAGCTCGTCGAGGAGCTTGAGACCGACCGGGTCCGTCTGGTAGGTCGCGAAGCACTGGCGGCGCCAGTACTCGCTGGGCGGCATGGTCAGCGAGAGGTCCTTGAACTGGTCTTCCCACTCGCCGTCCATGCGCCAGAGGATGTACGGGATCCAGCCGATGCCGGCCTCGCCGAGCACGACGCGCACGCGCGGATAGCGCTCGAGGACGCCGCCGTAGATCATCGACATCAGGATCTGCGCCATGTTGATCTGGAAGCCGGTGATGTGCGTGGCGAACGCCATGCGCGCCAGTCGCTTCTCGTCGGCCGTCACGTCCGCGCCCGCGCGGGTGAGATCCGAGCCCATGAACACGAGCTTCTGGAGATGGTCAGGCAGCCGGGTACCGATCGTGTGGAAGTGCAGCGGCAGGCCGCAGGCGTCGATCACCTCCCACAGCGGGTTCCAGTACGGGTCCCACAGCGGCTTGAGATCGGGCGAGTTCGCAATGTCGAGGCCGCGGACAGAGCCGCGCTTGGCGACGCGCTCGACCTCCGCGATGGCGGCGTCGATCGGGTTGTTGGGGATCGAGGCCAGCCCGGCGTAGCGCTCGGGGTGCGTCGCGCAGAAGTCGGCGAGCCACTCGTTGTAGACGCGCATGACCTCGACCGTCGCCTCCGGATCGTTCATCCGGCCCGTCGCGCCCAGGATGCCGTAGAGCACCTCGGCCTGCACGCCGTCGCGATCCTGGTCTTTCAGCCGCAGATCCGGATCGCTGAGGCGGCGGATGCCCTTCTTGCCGTCCTCGTAGAGCCCCGTCGACGCCATGCGGTCGGCGCGGTGGATCCGTCCCGGCACGTACTCGCGGCCGGCCGAGCCCATGCCGTTGACGTTCCCGAGGCTCGCGCCCTTCTTCGTCACCCACACCGGGCCCTTCGGCCCGTCGGTGACGTACGGCATCCTGTCGCGCATGGCGGCGGAGGCGTTGGCCGTGAAGAGATCGGGCGGCAGCCAGATGAGATCGAGATGACAGTCCGCGGAGATCATTTCGTATTTCATGGCTATTTGATCAAGCCGTAGAATTTCCCGGCGTTCTCGCACACGATCTTGTGAGTGGTCGCGGCCGGCAGGTGGCCGAACTGCTCCTCGATGTACTTGGACGACTCGGGCCATACCCCGTCGCCGTGCGGGTAGTCCGACCCCCACATCAGCGTCTCCTCGCCGATCTCGTCCACCATTTGAGTGCCGATCCGGTCGAACTGGAACGTGGCCTTGCACTGCCGCCGCCAGTAGTCGCTGGGCTTCATCGTGAGCCCGAGGTCGCGGAAGCGGTCCTCCCACTCGAAATCCATCCGGTCGAGCGCGTACGGCAGCCAGCCGATGCCGCTCTCGCCGAAGGAGATCCGGATCCGGGGGTAGCGCTCGAGAACGGCGGCGCCGATGACGGCGGCGAGGATATTGATGAGGTTCATCTGGAAGCCCGACACGGCCGTGAAGAGCGCGGCGCGCTTCGCGAGGCCGGTGGCCTTCTCCCGCACGCTGGGCGGCATCGTCGGGAAGGTGTGGAAATGCAGCGGCAGGCCGACCTCGTTCACCGCCTGCCAGAGGGGCTCCCACACCGGATGCCACATCGGCTCCATGTCCCACGAGCACGAGAGCTCGAGGCCTCGCAGTCCCATCTTCGCCACGCGATGGATCTCGCTCACCGCCGCCCCGATATCGCCGTAGGGCAGGCACGCCAGGCCGATGTGCCGGTCGGGGTAGTGGCGGCAGAAATCGACGAGCCAGTCGTTGTAGATGCGGAACATCTCGGCGGCCGCCTCGTGATCGTTCAGCCGCGTCGCCGCGCCGAGGATGCCGAAGATGACCTCGGCCTGCACGCCGTCGCGCTCCATGTCCTTGATGCGCAGGTGCGGATCGGTCGGGCGCCGGATCCCCTTCTTGCCGTCCTCGTAGAGTCCGGTCGACGCCATTACGTCGGCGCGGTAGTGCTCGCCCGGGGCGTACTTCGTCCCCGACGGCCCGACGCCACCCACGAGCCCGAACGAGGCGCCGTTCTTCGACGTCCAGCGCGGGCCATCCGGCCCATCGGTGACAAACGGCATGCGCTCGCGGATGGCCGCCCTGGCGTTGGCGGTGAAGAGGTCTGGCGGAATCCAGGGCAGGTCGATGTGGCAGTCGGCCGAGATGCGCGTGTAGTTCATGGTGTCATCCTCTCTGGAGTCGGTTCACTGCTTGAGGCGCACATCCTCGTACGGCGCCGAGTACGGGTGGAACGGGATCAGGGCGAGCGCCGGCTCCTCGACCCTCGGGCCTACCCCGCGGATGAACCCATTCTCCCAGATCGGCGCGAAAATGGTGCGATCGTGCAGGATCCGCTGGATCTGGTGGAGCAGCTCTTCGCGCTTGCGCCGGTCCAGCTCGCGCGCCTGCCTCTCGAAGAGCTCCTGAACCTCAGGCAGTGACCCAGCGGCGAAGGCCCCGCCCTTGACCGCCATGATCTGGAGCCGCGTCGCCGCGTTACCGGACGGACCAAGCCCCGCAAACACCACGCCCTTGAGCTTGCCCTCCCGCCAGGCGGAGAAGAAAGCGGCGCGCTCCATCGTGCGGATCCTGAGCCGGATGCCGACGGCGGCCAGGTAATTCGCGATCGCCTCCCCGGCGCCCTCGTAGGGCGGCGCGATGGTGAAGTCGCCGCCATCGAAGCCCCCCGGATGTCCGGCCTCGGCGAGCAAACGCTTGGCCCGGGCAGGGTCGTACGGGTCGGCCTCGATCGGCAGGGCGAACTCCATCGCGCGCGGCACCACGTTCCCCGTCAGCCCGGCGAAGCCCAGCTGCTCGGCCGTGTTGAGCGCGGCGCGGTCGATCGCGAGGCTGGCCGCCAGCCGGACGCGCGCGTCGCGCCACGGCGACATCGCGTCCCACTGGTCGCGGAAGTCGAGGGAGAAGATGGTGTTGCTGCGGACCGCCATGAGCTTGAGCCCCGGCGTGCGCCTGACGTCCTCGGCGATCGGCCCGTTCAGGAAGTACGCGATGTCCACGTCGCCCCGCTTGAGCGCGGCGGCGCGGGTGGTCTCGTCCGGCAGGCTGCGGAAGACGAGCCGCTTGACGCGCGGAACCTTTCGCCAGTAGCCCTCGAAGGCCTCGAGCGTCATCTCGACGCCGGGTGAAACACTGATTACCCGGTAAGGCCCGGCGCCGACCGGCGCCTTCTTGAATCCGTCCTCGCCCACGGCCTGGACGTACTTGCGGGGCACGATCCATCCGGCGCTCGTCGCCGTGGTGCCGTAGAACGTGATGAAGTCCGGCCACGGCTCCTTGAGGCGGAACTGGATGCGCCGCGCGTCGAGGATCCGGACCTCCTTCACCTTGTCCTTGAGGAGCTGCGAATTGGCGCCGCGATAGCGCTCGAAGGAGAACTTCACGTCGTCGGCCGTCAGCAGCTCGCCGTTGTGGAAGCGGACGCCGCTCCGAAGCAGGAACTCGTACACGAGCCCGTCGGGGGACAGCGACCACGATTCGGCCAGGCAGGGCACGGTCACGCCCGAAGGCATCGGCTTCAGGAGCGCGTCGTGGACGGCGTACAGCGTCAGGTACGGCGTGATCGACCCTTCGTTCTCTGCCGGATCGAGCCACCGTGGGGCGAGCGTGAAGTGCACCGCCCAGGTCATCTGGCCCGACGGCGCCGGATCGGCCGCCACCGCCGGCGTCGCGGAGGAGACGAGACAGAGCGCCAGGAGGACGAGGCGGACGAGCGTGTTCACATCGAGATCGCGGCGCGGGAGAGACGCGGCGGCCCGGCCAGGCGCTCCCGCCAGTCGGCCTGCTGGAAGGCGTCCGAGATGCGCTCCAGCGGGAACACGTGGGAGACGACGCGCTCGAAGGGGAAGCGCTTGAGGTTGCGTCGCAGGAACGCCAGCGACTGCTCGAGCGCCCATGGAGAATAGTTCGAGGTCGCCACGAGGCGCACGTTGCCGCGCACCAGCGCCGTGGCGTCGTAGGAGAAGACATTGCCGGGCGCGATGCTGCCGACCTCGAGGTAGCAGCCGCCGCCGCGCAGCATGCGCAGGCCTTCGGGAATGACCTCGGGATAGCCGACCAGGTCTGCGACGACATCCGCGCCGAAGCCGCTCGTCAGCTCCTTCACCGCTTCCACGCGCCGGTCCGCCGTTGCCAGCTCGACGGCGTTCAGCGTGTGGTCGGCGCCGAACGCGCGGGCGAGCTCGAGTCGGTCGGGCAGCCGGTCGATCACGATGATCTGGTCCGCGCCCATGTCGCGCGCCACCGCCACCGCGTTGATGCCGAGGCCGCCCGCGCCCTGCACCACCACCGTGTGCCCCGCGCGGAGCCCCGCGCGCCTGAGGCCGTAGAGCACCTGGGAGAGCGCGCAGTTGCTTGGTGTCGCGACGTCGTCGGAGATCTCAGCCGGGATCTTGAAGACGAAGTGCCCGGGACGCAGGTAGTAGTAATCGCCGTAGGCGTTGTTGAAGTAGGGCGGCGTGCCCGCCACCCGGTTGGGCCGCATCTTGCGCGGGCAGCTGCCCATCTCGTCGTGGAGACAAACGGGACACCGGCCGCAGGGGAAGAAGTAGCAATACGTCACGCGGTCTCCCTCGCGCAGCGGCTGGCCCATCGAGTCCGCCGTGACGCCCGCTCCCAGCCGCTCGACGCGCCCGCACATCTCGTGGCCGAAGGTGAGGTCCCGCGGGATCGCGCCGTAGGTCTCCTTCATCTCGCCGCGCCAGATGTGCAGATCGGAGCCGCAGACGCCCGCCCGCGTCAGCCGCACGAGGATGGCGCCGGGCTCGACCTCCGGCACGGGATACTCCCGCAGCTCGAACTCGCCTCCGTACGCCCGCAGCACCGCCACCCGGCCCTTCATACGCCCTCCCCGACGGAACGCAGCCCCATGTCAGCTTCCGGGCGTCGGCGCCTTAGCGGCCGGCGCGCCGCAGCTGGGGCAGTGCGTCCACGCCGCCTCGAGCGCGCCCTTGCAGGTGCCGCACACCTTTCCTGGCACCGACACCGGCGGCGGGCTCGCGGAAGCGGCAGGCCCGGGCTTGGGCGCCTGCTCCTCCTCCGGCTCCGACGCGATCCCCTTCTTGAACTCCTTCATCGACTTGCCGAGCGACTTCGCCAGGTCCGGGAGCTTGCTCCCCCCGAACAGCACCAGCACGATCACCAAAATGACCATCAGCTCTTGCGCGCCCATGCCAAACATGTCTGACTACCTCCCTTCGGTCAATACTACGGCCGGCGCGCCGAGAACACGAGGGCGCGCAGGGGGAACGTCACGGGGTGATCGCCGAGCTCGGCCGCGATCGCGGCGGCCACGGCCTCTTTGATCTCGCCGAGCGCCTCCGGGCGACGCTCCATGATCGCGCCCAGGATCGGATTGCCCTCGATCAGCCCCGTCGCCGCGTCGGCGGCGGACGGGCTCGTCCCGCTCTTCTCGAGGCGCGTCCACGCGATCTGTCCGAACCCGGCCTGGGCGAGGAGCGCGCGCACCGGCTCGGGGTCGTGAAGCGAGAACGGCACGGTGTAGAACATCGGCGGGTCGGCGGGGAAGAACGTGGCGGCCGACTCGTGGGCGATCCGCGCGATCGGATTGTGGACGATTGCATCCCAGACGTTGAACAGGTAACGCCCCCCCGGCTTGAGCACGCGGAACGCCTCGCGAACGCCGGCCGCCTTGTCCGGGAAGAACATCAGCCCGAACTGGCAGACCACGGCATCGAAAGAGCCTTCCGGGAACGGGAGCTTGGTGGCGTCCGCCTGCTGCCATTCGACGAGGCCGGCCCCGGCCGGGAGGTTGGCGCGGCCGTGCGCGAGCATCGCCTCGTTGAGGTCGGTGGCCACGAGCAAGCCGTGTCCGCGGATCCGGTCGGCCAGGCGCCGAGTCACGATGCCGGTGCCGCACGCCGTCTCGAGGACTCGCATCCCGGGCGTCACGGGCAGACGGGCCGCGAGGTCGTCGGCGTAGCCATGAAAGAAGATCGGGCCGAGATACCGGTCGTAGTTGCCGGGGATCTCGCCCACGAACGCCGCATTGCGGTCAGCCACGGTTCCGCTCGTCACGCGCGCCATTCGCGCGGGCCGTCGTCGGCGTAGCCGCACTGCTCGCACGGGCTGTAGTAGTGCGCCGCGGGCGGCATGGCGACGGCCAGGCGCAGCGACAATCCCTCGCCGACGTTCCGGATGTGGTGGACGGTGCCGCGCGGCACCCACACGATATCGTCCTTGGCCGCCTGGATGACGGTGCCGCCGGTCAGCTCCCACTCGAGGCGCCCCTCGAGCACGACCCACCACTCGTCGAACTCCCGGTGCCAGTGCGGGCGGTTGCCGCCCCCGGGCGCGCTCGCGATCAGCGTCACGAGCTGCCGCTCGTCGGCGATCAGCCGCTTCGCCCAGGGCGCGGGACCCATCGTCGCGACCAGGTCCGCGACGCGCGTGTGCAGGACATTGGGCCACGTCGAGGCGGCCGCGGGCGGGCTCGGGCCGTCCGCCAGCCTGCCTATGACGATGCTGACCGGCGCCTCCGCCATGGGGACTCCGTCCTCTCGATAGGGTTGGGGGCATCACTTCAGGTGCAGCCCGGTACTCTAGCACGAAAGACGGGGCGGAGAGATCGGGCTCACATGCCTCCGGTCACGTTGATGGTGACGCCGGTGACGAAATCCGCGTCGCTCGAAGCGAGGAAGCAGATCACCCGCGCCTGGTCCTGGGCCTCGGCCATGCGGCGCAGCGGCGTGCGCGCGATCTCCCGCGCCTGCTCCTCCGGCGTCCGCTTCTCCCAGAGCGGCCGGATGCGCTCGGTCAGCGTCATGCTGGGGGCGATGGCGTTGACCGTGATGCCGAAGGGCCCCAGCTCGTGCGCCAGCTTCGTCGTGAAGGCGATGATGCCGCCCTTGGCGGCCGCGTACGCGCTGCTGCTGCTCGGGCTGATCCCGCGGCCGGCGATGGACGCGATGTTCACGATCTTGCCGCTCCGCTGGCGCTTCATGACCGGCGTCACTGTGCGGCAGCCGAGAAACGTGCCCTCGAGGTTGAACGCGATGAGGCGCTGCCAGTCGTCGAGCGTGAGCTCGTCCACCGTGGCGGCGGGCCGCGGGATGATCGTGCTCCCGCCGACCGCGTTGAGCAGGATGTCGATGCGCCCGAGCTCGCGGACGGTCTGCTCCACCACGCCTTCGACCTGCTTGGGATCCAGCGCGTCGGCCCGGCGGGCGTGCGCGCGGCCTCCGGTAGCCTTGATCGCGGCCACCGCCGCGTCGAGCCTGCCCTCGTCGGTGTCCACGGCAACGACGGTGCCGCCCTCGGCGCCGATGATCCCGGCGGTGGCCCGGCCGATCCCGGCCGCCGCCGCCGTGATGAGCGCCACCTTCCCGTCGAAGCGCATCGTCGACCTCCTTGTCAGGCCGCGGCTGGCTCAGGCCGCGGCCGGGGCCGGCCCTGTAGCAAAGGCGATGCTCACCGGAGCGTTGGCCTCGAACGGGCTCCAGAGGCCGAGCTCCTTGCCCATCTCACGGACCGCGGGGAGCACTTCCTGCCCGAGCAGGCGTATGCAGGCGGCGGCATCCTCGTTGCTGACGAAGCCGTCGCTCGTCCAGAAGCCTAGGATGGACGGGCGCGTCTCTTCGAGCAATCGGCGGAGCTTCTTGATGACGGTCTTCGGCGTCCCGGCAATGATCTGCTGATCACGAATCTGGTCCTCGAACTCCGCCCCGCGGGGGTTCGCGCGGCGTCCCACCGCGTACTCGACGAACGCCTTGCGGTACGACGGCGAAAAGTAGCCCGACGGGCTCGACCACACCGGATGGGCGAGACCGGTGAATTCCCCCTGCATCCACATGAACTGCCGGGCATTGGCCATCGCCTTCTCCTCGGTCTCGGCGACGTGGCAGCGCTGGAGGTAGCCGCGGTTCTCCGGCCCTGACGTATACCCCACCTCGGCGGCGACCGAGTCGTACAGCTCCCAGATCTTCTTCGTCGCGTCGATCGCGGTGCTGAGCGCGATGTACGGGTAGCGCTGGCGCGCCGCCCAGACGATGGTCTCCTTGCTCACCACGCCCGGGATCCACACGCGCGGGTGCGGCTTCTGGAGCGGTACCGCCCACGGGTTCACGACCCGGTGCTGGTAATGGGCACCTTCCCAGCGAAACGGCCCCGGCTGCGTCCACGCGCGGACGATCAGCTCGTGCGCCTCCTCGAAGCGCTCGCGATTGTAGGCCGGGTTGACGCCCGCGGCGAGCTGCTCCTGACCTCCGCCGCGGACGAAACCCGAGACCAGGCGGCCCCGGGAGATCATGTCGATCATGGCCAGTTCTTCAGCGAGGCGCACCGGGTTGTCGGCCAGGGGCAGCGGGTTGCCGAGCAGCACCAGCTTCACGCGCTTGGTCATCGCGGCTAAGATCGACGCGAAGACGTTGCACTTGGCCTGCATGCAGAACGGCGCGTTGTGGTGCTCGTTCAGCATGATGCCGTCGAAGCCAACTTCTTCAGCCAGCCGGTAGTGCTCCAGGTACTCGTTGTAGAGCCGGCTGCCGGCAACGGGATCGAAGTGCTTGTTCGAGAACATCAGGGCCGTGGCGCCGAACTTCAGCCCCTCGTCGGCCGAATATGCCGACATCGGCTGCTCGGTGAAGTACATGAGATGCATGCTGGTCTCCCGGTCAGTGTCGGGCCTCAGCGGGCCCGTCCGTCCTCACGGCTCGGCGGCGAACTCCACGATGAGCCTGGCGAGGGCCTCAGGCTGCTCCATGTCGACAAAATGGCCCGACCCGGCGACGACGGCCACGCGGCTCCGCGGCAGCGCCCGCGCGTACGCTTCTCCGCATTCCAGCGGCACGATCTTGTCGCCGCGCCCCCAGACGATCAGCGCGGGCGCCTTCACCCCCCCCAAGAGATGCGGCAGCGTCGGGTTGTACATATACGGCTTCCACGCGATCCGGAACGTCATCTCCCGGTTCAGGTCCCACTGCTCGAGCAGTTCCGTCGGCGGCTCGGCGCCGAACAGGCGGTCGAAGACGCCCTGGTCCTCGAAGCCGGCGCGGACATAGTCGATGTAGCTCACGAGCGCCTGGTCGAGAATCTCGCCCGTGACCGGCTTCACGCCCATCGCGCCGACCAGCACGAGCCGCCGGAAGGCCTGGGGAGACATGGTCGCCATCTCCGCGGCAATCCAGCCGCCGAAGCCCAAGCCGACCAAAGATACGTTCGCCAAGTTGATCGTCGCGAGGAACGACTGATAGGTGACCGCCACGTCCCGGACGCTTCGCATCCAGCTCGGTCGCTCCGACCCGTCGTAGCCCGGATGCGACGGAACGTAGACGGAGAACCGCCGCGCCAGGGCGTCGTAAAAGGGCAGGCGGTCGAGGCTCCCGATGTCGTGGGGCAGCACAAGCAGTGGGTCGCCGGCTCCGGCCTTCCGGAGGCGAAGCGTCGCCCCTGCCACCTGAATGTCTTCCGTGGACCAGCCCATGTCGGTCGTGGCGGGCACCGGCGTCACGCGCGTTCCAGGATATGGAGTCCGCGGCCGCGGTCGATCAGGTAGAGGAGCCCGCGGTCGTCCACCTCCACGTCATTGCTGGACACGCGGGAGTGTCCCTCCGGCGGCTCGGGGAGGAAGTGCGCGACTTCGCGGGGCGCGTGCGGGTCGGCGACGTCCACGATGCGGAGACCGTGGGCGAACCAGGCGACCGGGATCTCCGTCCCGGTCACGCGCTCGCACGGCTGATGGCAGCCGGTGAACTCGGGCTGCGCGAGCCCCGCGAGACCCTCCAGCTGAAAGCTCGCGAAGGGCATGGGCCGGCGCTCGTCGGTGATGTCCACCAGCCACAGGAAGGACGGGGGACCGGGCTCGAGCTTCGCCACGTCCTCGTCGGCCGCGATCATGATTCGGCGGCCCCGGAGCGGAAACGGCAGCGGCAGCGCCGTGTGCGTCGGGGTGATGAACGGCGGGCTCCAATCGAGCCCGGAGACGAACGTCGGCTTGGACATGTCCTCGATGTCGAGGATGACGAAGCCGCCGTGCCAGTAGCTGACGTAGAGCCGGTTGCCGAGGCGGATCGGATGGTGGCAGCGGTGCTGGCGCCCGGACCACGACGGCGTCTCACCGCCCGCGGTCCACTGCCCCGGCATCCACCAGCGCCCAATTTCACGCGGCCGGGCCGGGTCGGCCAGGTCGAGGATCATCACGATGTTGCCGACGTAGCCGTCCATCTCGGGGGAGATGTAGGCGTAGCGCCCGTCGAAGGTGAAGCGGTGGACTCCTGCGCCGCCGCTGGGCCAGAAGGTGATCTCGCGCGGCCGGCTCGGATTCGACACGTCGTAGATGCCGAGCCCGCCGACGGTTCCAGGCGGCGGCTGGTGCGCGGGCTGGCGCTCCCGGTTCACAAGCATGAGGCCGTTGGCCGCGCGGACCTTGTGGGAATGCGTGCCGGCCGGGACCTCGAGCGTGGCGAGCTGCCTGGGCGCGGCGGGATCGCTCACGTCCACGACGCTCGTGCCGTGGGGCGCCTTCATGTGGGCGATGTAGGCGACGTTCCGGTCGACGACCACCTGCCCGCCCCCCGGGCAGTCGAAGTAGCCGACCTGTTTCAACCCCTGCGCGCTCGCGGGAGGCTTCACGCGCGGAGGGGCGCCCTGGCGAACTCGGCCGGCGGCAGTGGCATGGGACGCCGTCCTAGCGCAGGTTGTAGAGCTTGATGACGTTCTCGGAGGTGATCTTGCGGCGGGTGCCCACGGACAGCATGCCGAGGTTTTTCTCGATCGTCCGCCGGGACTCGGGCCAGATGCAGTCCGGGTGCGGGTAGTCGGCGCCCCAGATGATGCTGTCCTCGCCCACGAGCGGGATGATCGGCTCCATGAACTTATCTTGCTGATAGGTCGTAAAGCCCTGACGCCGGAAGTAGTCGCTGGGCTTCATGGAGAAGCCGAGGGCGCGCCCCCTGTCCTCGTACTCCGTATCGAGCCGGTCGAACACGTACGGCAGCCACGTCACCCCCGACTCGCCGAGGACGAACTTGAAGTCCGGATACTTCTCGCAGGCGCCCGAGGCGATCAGCGACACGAACACTTCCATCGTGTCGAGCTGGAAGAGCGCCGACCGCACGAGGCGCCACTGGAGCGTGTACTCCTTCTCCATCTCCGGGGTGTCGGGGGTGCGCAGGCCCTTGAAGCCGGTCGAGTGGAACGAGATCGGGAAGCGGCACTCGGCCGCGGCTTCCCACAAGGGATACCAGTCATGGTGGTAGAGCGGCAGGCTCATGCGCTTGAAGGCGAGATCCCCGCCCTTGAGCCCCATCGCGGCGCAGCGGCGGACTTCCTCGGCGGCGACGCGCGGGTCGTTGTTGGGGATGATGGCCAGCGGGAAGATCCGGTTCGGGTCGGCGCGCTTGGCGAAGTCCACGGCCCAGTCGTTGTAGATCCGGTTCGCCCAGGCGCGCTGGTCACCGTTCGCGATCATTTCGTTGATCATCAGGCAGCCGTAGACGATCTCCGCGTCGAGCCCGTCCCGGTCGAGATCCGCCAGCCGCAGCTCAGGCGTGGTCGGCCTCGGCTGGGCGCCGCGCCGGTTGTCCCACTCGAACCCGATGGCCTTCATCTCATCGATGTGGCCGAACATGCCCTTCTGGTACTTCAGGAACCCGGGCCCGACCCCGTTCCACATCCCCTTGTCCTGCGCCTCCACGAACCAGTGCAGGCCGTCCTCCAGCTCTTCCACGCGAGGGACCTGGAGCTTCCACTTGGCCGGCGCCTGCGAGGCCCACAGGTCGGGCGGGCAGTAGGTCAGGTCGATATGATTGTCACCCGAAATGAGTCGCTCTGGCATCACGCCCTCCTTGGCTGTGTGGTAGGCAGGAGCCTACCCCGTGAGCCCCGCCCGTTCAAGCGCTTCGCGGAGGCGCCCCTCCTCGACGCGCACCTGGACCCCGGCGCGCTCCTCCTGGAGGCTCATGGGAATCCGCGAGTCGCGCTCGCCCCAGCCGCGGTTCAACGCCTCTGTCAGCTCGGCCAGGGCCAGGTTCGCGATCCTCATCGGGACACCTTGCTCGCGGCCGAGCTCGGTGGCGAGCGTGACGTCCTTGTGAGCCAGGCGCAGGGCGAAGTTTGGCGGGTCGTACTTGCCGCGGAAGAACTGGTGCGGAATCCGGTCGAACGTTCGCTGGCGCCCGCCCGCGCCCTGGCGCACCGCCTCCCAGAGCGCGAGCGGCTCCACGCCGGCCTTCACGCCCAGCGTGAAGACCTCCGCGAGCGCGGTCTGGATCGCGTACCCGGCGCAGTTGTGCACGAGCTTGGTGACGGAGCCCGCGCCGATGGGACCGACGTGGACCGGCTGGTCGCCGATGGCGTCCAGCACGGGCTTGTATTTGAGGAACACGTCCTCGTCGCCGCCGACCCACAGCGCGAGCTTGCGGGTGCGCGCCCCGCTCGGCCCTCCGCTCACGGGCGCGTCGAGCAGATGCACGCCCTTCTCGGCGAACACGGCGTGCACCCGCCGGACGACCTTGGGGGAGTTGGTGGTGAGGTCGAAGTAGACCTTGCCCGCGGCCATCCCGCTGAGCAGGCCGTCTTTCCCGAGGGCAACCGACTCCAT
Source organism: Candidatus Methylomirabilota bacterium (assembly GCA_035936835.1). Lineage (NCBI taxonomy): Bacteria > Methylomirabilota (SeqCode) > Candidatus Methylomirabilota bacterium. The sequence goes on from DASYVT010000215.1 coordinate 19,606, forward strand.
CTCGGGCGGGCCGGGCAGCGAGGTCATCACCACTTCGACGGCTTCGGCGAGCTTGCGCGGCGTATCGGCCCACACCGCGCCCGCCTTGAGGTGGGGCGCCGCCGCAGAGCGCTTGATGTCGTGGACGACCAGCTCGTGGCCGGCCTTGATCAGATTCGACGCCATGCTGGTGCCCATGATGCCCAGCCCGATGAACCCGACTTTCATCGCGATCTCCTATTTCTTGCCGTCGAAGACGTGGGTTGCGATGCGCGCCGCCGTCATGGCGGTGGGCCAGCCCGCATAGAACGCCATGTGCGTGATGACTTCACCGATCTCGTCCTTCGTCACGCCGTTCGCCAGCGCGCGCTCGATGTGCCCCTTCAGCTGGTCACCGCGGTACATCGCCGTGAGCGCGGCCACGGTGATGAGGCTCCTGTCTCGCTTGGAGAGTCCGGGGCGCTCCCAGACGTCTCCGTAGAGCACCTTCTCGCTCAGCTCGATCAGCTTGGGGACGACCCCGCGAACTTCCTCCCTCGCTGGTGATGCGGCTGCTTGTGCGGCCATGCCATGCCTCCTTTTAAATTCGTGTTCAGGCGATCTTGATGATGCCGGGCTCGACCTGCTGGAAGCGGTCGGCCACGAGCGGGTCGTGGCCCGCGACGATCAGCTTCTCCTTGCCGGCCAGCGCGTGGATGGTCTCGAAGGCGTCGAGCATCTCGGGCAGGTTCGTGATGATCTGCACGGGCTGGCGCGTCTCCACGTTGTGGTAGAAGTGCGAGGCATCCGAGGTGAGGACGACCGTGCCGCGCTTGGTCTCGACGCTGACGATTTGCAGCCCCGCGGTGTGGCCGCCGACCCTGTGCACGCGGAGTCCGGGGAACACCTCGCGGTCGCCGTCGAGGAACTTGATGCGGTTGGCGTAGTTCAGCGTCACGAGCCCGGCCAGCGCATTGACGTTGGCCGACCCGCGAAAGGCCGGCGTCCCGCCGTATTTGCCCGTCCAGAATGCGGCTTCCTCCTGCTGGATCCAGAACTCCGCGTTGGGGAAGAGGCTGTGGCCCGCCCAGTGGTCGTAGTGCAGGTGCGTGATGAGCGAGATGGGCACGTCGGCGGCCTTGATCCCCGCGCGCTCGACCATCGACGCCGGGGTGACGTAGTTGCGCATGCCGCGCGACGTGGCCTCGTCGTCAAGGAAGCCCGTGTCCACGAGGACCGGCTGCGGGCCGCCCAGGATCAGCCAGACGAAGTAGTGGAGCGTGAGCTTGTCGTGCGACGCCTCGCGGTAGAAGAACTGGCACTTCGTCGTGTCCCGTTCCGAGTACTTGAGCGCGTAGACCTCGTACATGGATGTCCCTCCCAGAACCGGGAGTCTACCCTATCCCGGCCGAGTCAGGGAGCGGTCGGGAGAGCCGGCTCTACGCGTGGAAGGTCTGCCGGCCCTCGTTGCGGTTCCACAGTCGGAGCAGGTGGCGCTTTCGCTCGGGGTCGTCGGCGTCGCGAAACGGTGTCCGGCTGTGGGCGAAGAGCCAGTTGTTCAGATACTGGAGCTGGCCTTTCTCGATCGTGAACTCCACCCACAGCGCAGGTGAGTTCAGGACGGCGCTCATGGCCGCCAACGCTTCGCGCCCGGCATCGTCGAGCGCGGTTCCCGTCAAGTCTTCGGCGTTCTCGATGAGGCTCTGGTTGTAGCGGAAGCGCAGGCCGGCGGCCGTGGGCTCGAACACCGGCTCATGGGCGACCTTGGAGTCATCCGGCGCGTGCTCGGCCTGCCGGTCCCAGGGGAAGGGCGCGTACAGGCGGCGGAGCAGCTCCGGCTGGCGCCGCTCGAGCTCGTCATGCGCCGTCTGCAGGCTCACGAAGCGGCTCATGCCCCCTTCGAGCGCCGGATGCAGGCAGAGCAGCCCGACGAGCTCGGGCGGCTCCGCCAGCCACGGCGCGTCCGTGTGGAACTGAAGATCGAGATTCGTCACGGACCGCCGCACTCCGTAGGTCAGGGCCCGGCCGGTGTCCCGGACGTCGTACAGCATCGTGCCGTCCCACTTCTGCGCCACGAGGCGTCCCAGGAGGGATCCGAGGAGCCACCCGAGAGCCCGGTTCTCCTCCGCCGAGAAGCGCTCGACGGGAACCCGATCGAGCACTGCCAGCCCGATCCCATCGCGAAGCTGCCGCGCGACGGCCGCCATGACCTGGCGGCACTGCGGCAGCGCGAATTGGATCGGGGACAGGAGCAGGGTCGGCAGGGGCTCGCGCCGCAGTCTGTGCACGACCGATTCGAGCTCATCCACGGCGCCAGCAGGCAGCGACACGAGCCAATCCGAGTGGGAGAGGCTGTTTCGGACCCACGCGTGGCGGTCGGAGGTGTTGGCGGGTGCCATCGTCAGGCTATCCTACGTGGACTTGGCTTTCCTGATCTCGGCGATCTTGCGGTCGCGATCGTTCGTCAGCCGCTCCTGGTCGCGGCGCAGCTCCTCGTTCAGCTTGTCCACCTCTTCGTGGGTCCGGGCGGCGGCCATCGCGGCCTGGTGGAGGATCTCGCGCTCGGCGGCCTTCGCCTGGTGGAACTGGCGGGCCTCGGCGATGGCGGCCTTCTGCTTGGCGGTGAGCGGGCGCTCCTCGACGCTCTGCTCCTTGTCCTTCTGGCGGAGGCGCTCCATCGCCAGCTCGTAGGCGCTCTTCGGGGCGTCGTCGCTCATGACCCGGTAGTGTAGCAGAGGCCGTACGGCCCGCGGGGGCGGCTTACGGTCGTGGGGTGATGACGAAGCGGAAGCGGGCGTCGGGCCGGTCGTAGCGGACGAAGGCGTCCTGGATCTCCCGGGCGGTGAAGCGCTGGTACTGGGCCGGGGCGTCGAGGAGATCGTCGAGGCCGAGCGCGCGGTAGTCGAGCGTCGAGAGCCTGTTCAGCCAGAAATTCGGCGTCTTGAGCGTCTCGTCCAGGAGGTTCGCCATCTGCTTCTTGGCCACGGCGAGCTCGTCGGGCGTCGGCCCGCCCTTGGCGAAGTCGGCGAACATCTCCTCAATCGCCGCCGCCAGCGCCGGCGCCTTGCCGGGGTCGGTCGGGGCGATCGCCGCGAAAAGCCCGAACCCCGGATAGACCACGGCCGGCTCGGAGGACGCGCCGATGCTGTAGACAAGCTGCCTCTCCTCCCTGATGGACTTCGTCATGCGCGTGGTGAGCACCCGCGAGGCCACGTTGAGTAGCCGCGTGTCGCGCACGTCGCGGAGGTCGGCGCCGAAGAAGCCGGCAAGGACGCCGGCCTGGGGCGTCAGCGTCTCGATTGACTCCGCGACGCTGATCGGCCCCTGCGGGGGGGGGATGGCGCGGAGATCCGCGAGCGTCTTGTCGCTGATGCGCGGCCGCGCGGGCAGCGCGGCCAGGTACTTCGCCGCAAGGCGCGTGGCCGTATCCCGATCGACGTCCCCGACCACGGCCGCCTCGATGGGCGCCTCCGTGATGAGGCGCCGGAGCCACTCCTGCGCGGCCGGGCGCGTGATCGCGCGGACCTGCTCGACGGTCAGCGGCCTGGCCCGGACCGCGCCCGGCGGATAGATGGCCGCCGTGCTCGTATCCACCAGCACTTGCATCGGCTGGCTCTTCCGCTGGTTGATCCGCTGCACCTCCGCATCCCTCCACTGCTCGAGCGCCGGCTGCTCGATGAGCGGATCGGTCAGCAGGAGATAGGCCAGCTGGAGCCCGCGCTCGAGCTCGGCGGCATCGCCGGAGACCGTCAGCGTCACGGTGTCTCCCGTCGCCGCGCCACGCACGCGCACCTTCGCTCCCGTCATCAGGTCCCGGATCTGCGTGCTCGACAGCCGGCTCGTCGCCGGGCGGTCCCAGGCGCGCAGCGCCGCCTCGGTGATCCCGCGGTTCGCCGCCGTCTCCTGGATCGGCCCCCCGGCCAGCGTGATCGCGATGCTCGCCTCGTTCTTGCGCTGATCCATGTAGCGGTGGTGCACGCGCACGCCGTTGTCGAGCCACATCGACGTGACGCCGCTCGCCGGGTGCGGCAGGCTCTCGGCCACGGCGCCGCCGCGGGGCGCGGTTGCCAGGAGCGTCGTCGCCCGCGCCACCTCGGCCGGCTTGCCGGGCTTGACGGCGACGGCAGCCCGGCCGAGCGCCAGGAGCTGGGCCCCGCTCGGCACCTCGTCACTCGCGGGAAGCTCGGCGATGAACATGGCGCGGCTCGGATCGAAAGCAGCGGCGAAGGCATCCGAGACCTCACGGGCCGTGATGCCGGGCAGCAAGCGCTGGAGGAGTGCCTGCTTCTGGGCCGCCGAAATCGACCGGCTCCCGCGGGTGACATCCCCGTTGAGCTGGCGCAGTACCTCCCGCGCCGGGCGCGTCGCCTCCCGCCGCGCGCCCTCCTCCGCATCGGCGAGGAGAGCCACGCGCGCGTCCTGCACCTCGCGCTCGGTGAAGCCGTGGAGCCGGGCGCGCTGCAGGGCGATCCCGAGGTCCTTCAGCATGGCGCGCCACGTCCCCGGCAGGCCCGAGGCTTCGACGGAGATCATCCGCATCGTGCCGGGATACTCCTGTGTCGACGCGTCCACTTCGAGGAAAGAGGCGCGGCCCGCGGCGATCTCCGCGCTCGCCCGGCGGTCGAACGTCCACATGCCGATCCGCCCGACCAGCTCGTGCCGCTCCTGGCCGACGGTCGTCACCGGACCCCGCGGCGGCTCGAGCCTCACAATCGAGACATCAGCCCGGGTCAGCTCGGGGTCGGTGACCACGATGGCGCGCGGCCCCGTCGTCGGCTTGACCCCCGCATCGCGAGGCGCCGGCTTCGGCGCCGCGGGGGCGCCGCCGAACTGCTGCGCGATCACGTCGGCGACCATGGCGGGGTCCATGTCGCCCACCACGATCAGCGTCATGTTGCTCAGCACGTACCAGCGCGAGTAGTAGTCCTGGAAATCCGGGCGCGTCACCGACTTGATCGTCTGCTCGATGCCGATGGGCAGCCGCCGGCCGAGCGTCGATTCGGGCGCGAGCCGCTCGTAGACCTGATCCTGCACGCGCTGTCGCGCCCCCGAGCGCGCGCGCTTCTCCTCGAGGATGACCTCGCGCTCGCTGTCGATCTCGGCGGGCCCCAGGCTCATTCGCATGGCGATGTCCGCCATGTACAGCATCCCCTTCTCGACGAGGTCGCGTCCCCCGCCCGGCAGCGTCAGCGTGTACGTGGTCTGGTCGAAGCCCGTGAACGCGTTCTGGTCGCGCCCGAAGGCCATGCCCAGCGATTGGAAGAAGGGCACGACCGAGCCCGGCGGAAAGTTGGCGGTGCCGTTGAACGCCATGTGCTCGAGATAGTGGGCGAGACCCCGCTGCGCTTCGGTCTCGTTGAGCGAGCCCGAGGCGACGTGGAGCCAGATGCCCACGCGGCCCTCGGGATTCTTATGCGGGCGGATGATGTAGGCGAGCCCGTTGGGCAGGGTGCCCGTCACAAGGGCCGGATCGGTCGGCAGCTTCTCATCGGCGAGCGACGCCGCCCGGGCCGGAACCAAGGGCAGCAGTTGGAGCGCCGCCGTCATCACCAGGACCAGGACCGCACGCATAGGTCACCTCCCTCCCCACTAAGCTACACCCCGAGTGTAAGAAACCCGTGAGAGCGACATGAAGAGTGTCTCATGCCGCGTTTGCACTTGCCCCTGCCCTTCGCCGCGAGCCTGGAACAAGAAGAGGCCCCGGAGACAACATCTCCGGGGCCTCGGTGTTTCTACGTCTAGGCTGCTATTACTTCAGGATCGCCAGCGCGGCCTTCGCCTTGTCGGTGGCCAGCGTCATGTTGCCGGACTTGCACGCGGCCTCGGCCTCCTTCACCAGCGAGGCGGCCTTCGTCATGTCAGCGCGAGGAGCCTGGGCCGTAGTGGTAGACCCAGTGGCCGTCCGAGGAGACTGGACATCCTGGTTACCGCGGGGCGACTGGATGTTCTGGTTGCCGCGGGGCGACTGGATGTTCTGGTTGCCACGAGGCGACTGGACATCCTGGTTGCCGCGGGGCGACTGGACATCCTGGTTGCCGCGGGGCGACTGCACGTCCTGATTGCCACGAGGCGACTGGACATCCTGGTTACCGCGGGGCGACTGGACGTCCTGGTTGCCGCGAGGCGACTGGACATCCTGGTTACCGCGCGGGGCCTGCGTGCTCTCGTTCGAGCGCGCGCCGGCCAGCGACCGCGGAGCCTGGACTTCCTGATTACCGCGAGGAGACTGCACATCCTGGTTGCCGCGCGGCGACTGCACGTTCTCGTTAGAACGCGCGCCGGCCAGGGACCGCGGAGCCTGGATGTCCTCAGGCTTCACCATCGCCGTCTTCTTGCTCAGCATGTCCTTCGCCTGGGCCACTTCGGCCGGGCAATTGGTCTGTGCCGTGCCCATGGAGGGCGACAGCGACAGCCCTACCGCTACGCTGAGAACCGCTGCGAAGAGCTTCTTCATGTGTTCTTCCTCTCTCTCTTGTTATGGGCCCTTGGTTCCGCCCGCCCCGTCCGGCTCCCCACTGAGCTTGGGGGCATCCTTCTGAACTCGGCCTCCGAGAGTGCAGGAGCGGTGCCACCAGGCTTTCAAGTTATTCAGCTATATAAAACAGATATTTATACAACCGCAGTGGAGGCATATTCCGGCTTGCTACGGCGTTCTGCCCGAGCAGACCCGCGTCCGGCCGGCGGCAAACTGCCCCGGAATTCCCGACTTCGCTTCGGGGATTCCCCCCTTACGGGCCCGGGTGCTATGGTGCCCCCACCATTTAACTAAGGGAGGCTCCCATCATGGCCATGAAGACCATCGTTGCGCTGCCGGGCCAGGGCATCGGCCCCGAAGTCGTGGACGCCACCTGCGAGCTCCTGATGGGCACGGGTCTACCGCTCAAGATCCTGACCCCGCCCCAGGACAATCCCCTACCCGAGGAAACCAAGCGCGCGGCCCGCGAGGCCGACGGCGTGCTCTTCGGCGCGGCCGGCCCGTCCACGAGTCACGTGGTTTCGTGGCTCCGCTGGGAAATGAGCGCGTGGGCCGGGGTGCGGCCGATCCGCTTCTACCCGGGGATGCGCTCGCCGCTGACCGACCCCGAGGGCATCGACTATATCCTCCTGCGCGAGAACAGCGAGGGTATCTACCCGGGCCGCGAGGGTGACCTGGCTGATCTCGTCAAGGTCATGCCCGACCTCTCCGACCGGACGGGTCGCAAGGTGAAGGACTACGGCACCGTGGGGCGCTTCGCCGTAAAGGTGGTCACGCCCAAGGGCGCCGAGCGCATCGCCCGCTTCGCCGTCGAGCTGGCCCGCAAGCGGAAGGCCCAGGGTAAGCCCGGCAAGATCACCTGCGTGACCAAGTCGAACGTCATGCCTCGCACCGACGGGCTCTACCAGGAGACCGCCGAGCGCATCGTGCGCGAAGCCGGCGGGCTCCAATTCGAGCACTTCCACGTGGACGACGCCGCGCGGCGCCTCGTGCGCTTTCCCAAGTCCATGGACGTCGTCCTCTGCATGAACCTGTACGGCGACATCCTGTCCGACCTCGGCGCCGAGACGGCAGGCGGGCTCGGTCTCGCGCCGTCCGGCAACTTCGGCGACGGCTGGGCCTATTTCGAATCGGTCCACGGCTCGGCCCCCGACATCGCGGGGCAGGGCATCGCCAACCCCACCGCGACCATTCGCTCGGCCGCGCTGATGCTGGAACACATGGGCATGGGCGCCGAAGCGCAGCGGCTCGACGCCGCCGTGGGACGCGTGTACCGGGACGGCAAGACGCTGACGCCCGACCAGGGCGGCATGGCCAAGACCCGCGAGATGGCCCAGGCCGTCCTCGCGGCGTATCGAGGATAAGCGCGCGCTGCCCTCAGCGTTTCGCGGGGCCGCCGAGCGTCCCGCTGTGGACAGCGCGTATCTCGACCTCGGCTCCCTCGGCCAGCGCGAGCATGCGCAAGGCGACAGGTGGCACTTGGGCGACGCGGCCGTCGCCGGGAACCACGCTTTCGACCCAGGCCCGTAGCGGAGCGCCAGCCGGGTTCACCAGCTCGACCACGGCGCCCGCGCCGACACCGAGACGCGCGGCGGTGCCGGCATCGAGACGGATGGCCCGCCCCCGCTCCGTCTCGAGGTCCGGCACCGCGGCGAGGCGCACTAGCGGCCGCGCGTCGCGCAGGATAGCGCGGCGCCGGGCGCTTGCCTCGGCGTCGATCGCGCCGTCGCGGAGCACGACGCCATAGATCCCCTCGGCCGCCGCGGGGGTGACGTAGCCCTCGGCGAGGTCCGCGGCGACGGCATCGAGATTGCGCGTCAGAGCGTCGCCGAATCCGCCGCCCCCCGAGCTCTCCATCACCACCACGTCGTCAGGCTCGATGGGGAAGCCGCCCACCTTGCCCGGCAGCGGAGAAGGCTCGATGGCGCGGTCGCCCCGGCGCACCCAGAAGTGATTCGTCGCGCCTGACGCGCCGCCGCTCACACCGAAGGGCGGCAGCACCGCCTTCTCGGCAAGGACGGACAAGCTGCTGCCCGCCGTCCGGATGCGCACCTCGCGCCTGAGCCCCAAGCCCCCGCGCCACCGGCCGGGCCCGCCGGAGTCCTCGCGCAGCGCGGTGCTCTCGATGCGCACCGGGTAGAGCTGCTCCACGGCCTCGATGGGCTGGAGCGTGGTCATGTCGCTCTCGGTCCACGTGCGCACGGAGTTGTTGCCATCGCCGTCCGCGTGGGCGCCCGTCCCGCCCGCGGGATACTCGTAGAAAATGAACGTCTCGCCGGTGCGTGGGTCGGGCCCGCCGACATAGCAGTGGTTGCCGCCGCCCTTGAGATCTCCGGTCACGCGGCCGCCGAGGGCCTGGCCGAGCGCGCCCATCACCGCTGTCTCGACGCAGTACTTCACCTCGACCATGCCGCCGCAGGGCGCGGGCAGGCTGGCGTTGACGATGGTGCCGGGCGGAGTGATCACGGTGAGCGGGCGGAAGGCGCCGGAGTTGACGTCGCTGCCCGGGTCGAGAAAGGACTTGATGATGGTGAACGCGCCCGTCGGCGCCATGGCGGGGCCGACGTTGGTGGGCCCCGCGGTCTGCGGCGACGTGCCGGTGAGGTCGACGGTGATGGCATCGCCCGCGACGATCACCCGAGCGCGCACGGTGAGCGGCTCGAGCCGCTCGCGCCCACTCTCGAGATGCGCCTCGTAGACGTAGGTGCCGTCGGGCAGCTCCCCGATAGCGTGCCGCATGCGCGCCTCGGCCCGGTCCATCAGCTCCGCCACGGCCTCGCGCACCGTCGACGCGCCGTAGCGCGCGGCCAGCGCCTCGATGCGCTCCGCCGCCTTCCGGCAGGTGCCGATCATGGCCTGGAAGTCGCCCTGCCTCTCGCGGCGCCCCCGCATGTTGGCGAAGATCAGCTCGAGGGCGGCGTCGTTGGGCCGGCCCCGGTCCACGATCCGGATCGGGGGAATGCGGACGCCCTCCTGGAAGATCTCCGTCGCCCCGCCGGAGAGGCTGCCCGGGCTCATCCCGCCGACGTCGCCCCAGTGGGCGCGCACCACCGGGAAGACGAAGAGCTCGGCGGCGCCGATCTCTCCGGGAGCGAAGAGCGGGAGGATCATCGCCACGTCGTTCAGATGGGTACCGCCGGTGTAAGGATCGTTGTGCAGAAAGATGTCACCTGGGTTGATGTCGGCGCCGAACTTCTCGCGGACCGCGCGCATCGACCATGCGATGGGCACGATGTGGAGCGGGTGGTCCTGGCCCTTGGACATGGCCACGATCTGGGCGTGGCCGTCCATGAGGACGCAGGAGAAATCCTCGCCCTCGTAGAGGATGGACGAGTACGCGGTGCGCACAAGCGTGACGCGCATCTCCCGCACGATCGAGACGAAAGACTCGCGCAGGACCTCGAGCGTGATGGGATCGATCATGGCGCGGCCACCCGCTCGATCAGGATGTTGCCGTGCGCGTCGACCACGCCGGCCCAACCCGGGAGCAGCACCGTAGTCGCGCCGAACTCTTCCACGATGGCAGGGCCGGCGAGTCGCGCGCGCTCGGGCAGGCGCTCCCGCTCCCAGACGGGACAGTCCACGGGCGCGCCCCCGAACCATATGGGGCGTCGCTCGATCAGCGCCTGGTCCATCGAGACGCTGGCACTCCGATAGCGATCGGCGGCGGGCTTGGCGACCAAGCCATAGGCGGTAAGCCGCGCATTGACCAGCTCGATGGTCCCGGCGCGGTTCTCGTGGCCGTACACGCTCCTGTGCTCCCGGTGAAAGGCGTCCTCGATCGCCTCCAAGCCCGCAGCCTTGTCGAGATCACTTGCCGCGCCGATATTCAACTCGAACGCCTGGCCGCGGTAGCGCAGGTCGAGCGAGCGGAGCAGCCGCTGCGCCTCCGGGCCGAAGCCCTCCAGCTCGAGCTGACGTCGTGCTCCCGTCTCCATCTCGGCAAACAGCGCGTTGATCACCGGCGCCCGCTCCCGGAGCGGGCCGACGCGCGTCCGGACGTCGTCGTGCTTGATGTCCGAGGCGAGGAGGCCCAACGCCGAGAAGTTTCCCGGATGACGCGGGACCAGGACTCGCGAAATGCCGATCTCCTCGGCGAGCGCCAACGCGTGCATGGGGCCGGCGCCGCCGAAGGCGATCAGGGTGAAGTCGCGGGGGTCGTGGCCGCGCTGGATCGAGATCTCGCGGATGGCCGACGTCATCCGCGCCACGGCGATGCGGATGATGCCCTCGGCCAGCGGCTCGACGTCGAGTCCTCCGATGCGGCGGGCCAGCGCGGCGACGGCCTCGCGCGCCCGGCCGGGGTCGATCGTGATGCTGCCGCCGAGCCGCCGGCTCGTCCCGATGCGCCCCAGCACCACGTTCGCGTCGGTGACCGTGGGCTCCGTGCCCCCGAGACCGTACGCCGCCGGCCCGGGAGACGCGCCCGCGCTCCTGGGGCCGACCTGGAGGCTTCCGTCAAGCTCGAGCCACGCGATCGAGCCCCCGCCGGCGCCCACCGTGTGCATATCAATCTGCGGCACCTTGACGGGGAAGGCGCCCACCATGCTGTCCGAGGTCATCACCAGCGTGAGGTCTCGGACGAGGCAGACGTCGGTGGACGTCCCGCCCATGTCGTACGTGATGAAATCACGAGGTCCCGAGACCGCCCCCAGGTGGCAGGCCTGGCTGACGCCGCCGGCGGGCCCGGAGAAAATGGTCCGGATGGGCAGGCGCCGCGCCGTCTCGGTGGTCATCATGCCGCCGGAGGAGCCGACGGTGAGGACGCCATGCGTATAGCCGGCCGCGAGCAGGCGCTCCTCGAGCCCGGCAAGGTAGACGTCCATCAGCGGCTGGAGGTAGGCGTTCAGAACCGTGGTCGAGAAGCGCTCGAACTCGCGGTACTCCGCCACGACGTCGGCCGAGCAGGACACGGGCAGGCCGGGGCGCTTGCCCTTCGCCGCATCCGCGATCGCGTGCTCGTGCGCCGGGTTGAGATACGCGTGAAGCAGGCAGACGGCCACGGCCTCGGCGCCGGTGGCGAGAGCGGCGTCGAGCGCGCGGTCCACGGATCCCATGTCGAGCGGCACCAGCACAGAGCCGTCGGCGTTGAGCCGCTCCGTCACCTCGAACCGGCTCTTGCGGTCGACCACCGGCTTGGGGCGCACGAAGGTCGGCACGAACAGCGCGGGGATATTGCGCTTGGTGCGGCCGATCTCGATGAGGTCGCGGAAGCCCGCGGTGGTGAGGACCGCGACGGGAGCGCCCCGCCGCTCGAGCACCGCGTTGGTGCCGACCGTCGTCCCGTGGACCACCCGCCGAACGTCGCGGCTCTCGATGCCGAGGGTACGGAGGCCGGTGAGGACTGCCGCCGCCTCGCGGCGCCGCTCCGACGGCACCTTGGTGACCACCACGCGGCCGGTGGCCTCGTCGATCGCGGTGAGATCGGTGAACGTGCCGCCCACGTCGATGCCGATCAGGAACATGGCCGGCATGATAGCAGAGGCGTCAATTGGTGTTGGGGGCGTGCGTTTCAGGGAAAGACGGCATAGAATGTCCCCCCTCAGAGGAGGTAGGCCATGGCCGAGACGACCCGAACCCGATCCGCCCGAGAAACCGAGCTTCTGGAGCACGCCAAGCGGCGCCTGCCCGGCGGCGTGCTGGGCACATCCCGGTACGCGGAGGACGCCGCCTTCGTCGTCAAGCACGGCAAGGGCTCGAAGATCTACGACGTCAGCGGGCGCGAGTACATCGACTACGTCCTCGCCTCGGGCCCGCTCATTCTCGGCCACGCGCATCCGGCGGTGGTCGCCGCGGTGCGCGCGCAGATCGAGGGCGGCAGCACGTACTTCATGATCAACGAGCCCATCATCCAGCTGGCCGAGGAGATCTGCCAGGCGGTGCCGTGCGCCGAACAGGTGCGCTTCACCTCCACGGGCTCGGAGGCGACCTTTTTCGCTCTACGAGTCGCCCGCACGTATCGCCAGCGCGACAAGATCCTGAAGTTCGAGGGCGGCTACCACGGCGCCCACGACTATTCCATGATGAGCTCGGCCCCGCGCTCGCCCAAGGCCTTCCCCGCTCCCGTGCCCGACTCGTCGGGCATCCCCCACGCGCTCGAGGCCGAGGTGCTGATCGCGCCGTTCAACGATCTCGGCACGGTGGAGGGCATCATCGCCACGCACGCCGACGAGCTGGCCGCGGTCATCGTCGAGCCGTTTCAGCGCCTCATTCCGCCCCAGCCCGGCTTCCTGCAGGGGCTGCGAGAGATCACCCGCCGCCACGGCGTGCTCCTGGTGTTCGACGAGGTGGTGACGGGATTTCGCCTGGCCTACGGCGGCGCCCAGGAGTATTACGGCGTCGTGCCCGACCTCGCCGCCGTCGGCAAGATCGTGGGCGGCGGCTTCCCGCTGGCCGCCGTGTGCGGCTCCGAGGAGCTGATGCGCCCCTTCGATCCGGAATACGACGGCAAGGGAGACTTCATCTCGCAGTCCGGCACGCTGAACGGCAACCCTATTGCCGCGGTGGCCGGCCTCGCCACCCTCGCCGAGCTGCGCAAGCCCGGCGCCTACGACACCATCCACACCACCGGCAAGCGCCTCATGGCTGGCCTGAGCGAGCTCGTGCAGAAGGCGGGATTGCCCGCCCAGGTGGTCGGCGAGCCCGTGGTCTTCGACATCCTCTTCACCGATGAGCCCGTGGTGGATTACCGCTCGGTCCAGAAGGCGGACGGCGCGCTCGCCAAGGCCTTCACCACCGAGCTGATCAAGCGCGGCGTGGTGAAGAACACGCAAAAGATGTACATCTCGCTCGTGCATGGAGCGGACGACGTGGCCAAGACGCTCGAGGCCTGCGAGGACGCGCTCAAGGTCCTTCCCAAGAAGAAGACCCGGGACGGAGGATCTCGATGACCACAGCACGTCGCGCGGCAGCAATGATCGCCTCTCTCGCGCTGGCCCTGGGTCTCGTCTCCGGGGTGGTTGGAGCGCAACCCACCGGCACGCTCCTGGTCGGGCTCGTCGCCGAGCCGGTGAATCTCGACCCCGCGCAGGTGACCGATCTCAACTCGAACCGCGTGGGCCGCCGCATCGTCGAGGGCCTCGTGACCTTCCCCGAGGAGAGCACCCAGGTCGTGCCGGGTCTCGCGGAGTCATGGACGATCTCGAAAGACGGCCTCCAGTACACCTTCAAGCTCCGGAGCGGCGTCAAGTTCCACGACGGCACGCCGCTCAACGCGGAAGCCGTCAAGTTCTCCATCGAGCGCCAGATCAACACCGAGCACCCGGCCTACAAGCTCGGCAAGTACCCCTTCGCCAACTTCTTCTTCGGCAACGTCAAGGCCGTCGAGGTGCTGAGCAGCGAGCGCGTGGCCTTCCTCCTCAAGGAGCCGCGCGCGTCCTTCCTGGCCATCCTGACTTCGGGCGCCGCCTCCATCGTGAGCCCGACGGCAGCGATGAAGTGGGGCCCCGACTATCCAAGCCATCCCGTGGGCACGGGGCCCTTCCGCTTCGCCTCCTGGGACCGCGGCCAGCGCGTGGTCCTCGAGAAGAACCCGAGCTACTGGAAGTATCCGGTCAAGATCGAGCGCGCCATCTACCGGCCGATCGTGGAAGACCAGGCGCGCCTGACGGAGCTTCTCACGGGCCAGCTCGATCTGATCGTCGGCGTGCCCGCCGATTTCGTCGGCCCGCTCGAGAAGGACCCGAAGGTGACGGTCCTCAAGCAGACGGGCGCGCACGTCTGGTACCTCGGCATGAACAACCAGAAGAAGCCCTTCGACGACAAGCGCGTCCGCCAGGCGCTCAACTACGCTGTCAACAAGGACGCGATCGTGCGCGACGTGCTGAAGGGCACGGGCTCGCTCTCGAAGGGCCCGGTGCTGCCGGGCACGTGGGGCGCCGACGCTTCGCTCAAGGCGTATCCGTACGATCCCGAGCGCGCGAAGAAGCTCCTGGCCGAGGCGGGCTACCCGAACGGCTTCACGACGACACTCTGGGTGCCCGAGTCGGGCTCGGGCATGCAGGCGCCCGTCGCCATGTCCACCGTGATGCAGTCGAACATGAAGGCCGTCGGCGTGAACGTGACGCTCCAAACGATGGAGTGGGGCGCGTACCTGACCAAGCTGCGCTCGAAGGAGCAGGAGCTCTTCGCACTGTCCTGGATGGCGGGGACGGAAGACCCCGACATGGTCATGTACCCGCTGCTCCATTCCAGCCAGTGGACGCCCGTCGGTCCGAACCGCGCGCTCTACAAGAACACGCGCTTCGACGAGCTGCTCCAGCAGGCTCGCCTCACGACCGACCAGGCCAAGCGCGCCCAGCTCTACCGCGAGGCCCAGCGCATCCTGGTGGACGACGCGCCGTGGGTCTTCGTCGACCACGAGATCCAGATCGCCGCCTTCGCCAAGCGCGTGCAGGGCTTCAAGCTCCACCCGAGCTTCGACCTGCGCGTGGAGACGATCTCGCTCAAGTGAGGCCGCGCCCGTGAGGCGCTACGTCGCGCGCCGGCTCCTGCTGCTGGTGCCGGTGCTGGTGGGCGTCTCGATCGTGGTCTTCATGGTGCTGCACCTCTCGCCGGGCGACCCGGCCGAGATCATGCTGGGCTCCCAGGCGACGCAGGAAGACCTGGCGCGCCTGCGCTCAGAGCTCGGGCTGACCGAGCCCCTCCATATCCAATACCTCCGCTGGGTCAGCCATGTCGCCCGCGGCGACCTCGGCCGCTCGCTCTGGATGCGGCGCCCCGTGCTGGACGAAGTCCTCCACCGCTACAAGGCGACGCTCGTGCTCACGGCGAGCGCGCTCTTTCTCTCCACGCTCGGCGGCATCGTCCTGGGCGTCCTCTCGGCGGTGCGCCGGGATTCCCTCCTCGACCGGCTGAGCGCCGTCACGTCGCTCTTCGGTGCCAGCATGCCCGTCTTCTGGCTTGGGATCGTTCTCATGGTGGTCTTCTCGCTGTGGCTCCGCTGGCTGCCCGCCTCGGGCATGTGGGCGCCCTACGGCGGCGGCGATCTCGCCGACCTGGCGGCGCACCTCGTCCTGCCCGCGGTGACGCTGGCCGCGGCCTCGCTGACGATCATCGCCCGGCTCACGCGCAGCACGATGCTCGACATCCTGAGCCAGGACTACATCCGCACGGCGCGCGCCAAGGGGCTGGTCGAAGGGCGCGTCGTCTTCCGCCACGGGCTCAAGAACGCGCTGATCCCCATCATCACCGTGGTCGGCGTGCAGGCGGGCTATCTGCTGGGCGGCGCCGTGCTGACGGAGACCGTCTTCGCCTGGCCCGGTGTCGGGCTCCTCATGGTGCAGGGCATCCTGGCGCGAGATTTTCCCCTCGTGCAGGGGTGCGTTCTCGTCATCGCGCTCACCTTCGTCCTGATCAACCTGGCCGTCGATCTCCTCTACGCCTACCTCGACCCGCGCATCCAGTATGAGTAGGCGCTTCGGCCGGAACCGCCTGGCGACGCTCGCCCTGCTCGTCATCGTGGGCGTGGTGCTGGCTGCGCTCCTGGCTCCGCTGCTGCCGCTCGCCGACCCCGACACCGTGGACACGCCGAACCGTCTACGGCCGCCGCTCACACAAGGGCATCCGCTCGGCACGGACGAGTTCGGCCGCGATCTCCTCTCGCGCCTCGTCTGGGGCGCCCGCATTTCGCTCCTGGCGGGCGCCACCACTGCCGCCGCGGCGATGCTGTTCGGCGTGGTGCTCGGGGTCTTCGGCGGCTACTACTCGGGCTGGCCGGAGACGGTCATCATGCGGCTCACCGATATCCTGATGGCCTTCCCGTACATCCTGCTGGCCATCGCCATCGTGGCGGGGCTGGGCCCGGGCCTCCGCAACGCGATGATCGCCATCGCCATCGTGGGCTTCCCCATCTACACGCGCCTCGTGCGCGGCATCGTGCTCTCCGTCCGCGGCCTCGAGTTCGTGGAGGCCGCGCGCGCGCTCGGCAGCCCCGACCGCCTGATCCTCGTCCGCCACATCGTGCCGCAGCTCATCTCGCCAGTCGTGGTGGCCTTTAGTCTCGATGTCGGCGCGAAGATCCTCGCCACGGCGGGGCTGTCCTTCCTGGGCCTGGGTACCCAGCCGCCCACGGCCGACTGGGGCAGCATGCTGGCGACGGGCCGGCAGTTCGTCATCCTGAGCCCGCACGTGGTCCTCCTGCCCGGGCTCGCCATCTTCGTGATCGTGCTGGCGCTCAACCTGGTGGGCGACGCCCTGCGCGATCTCCTCGATCCGCGCACGTATTCTCGCTGAGGGCTCCCCCGATGTATTCAATTGCGTGTATGACCAGCCTGGTGTACATTCATCTGGACATTTCATGGAGGAGGTGAGAGAGCATGACCCAGTTGACGATCACGAAGGCCCGTGAGGCGCTCCTCGATCTACCCGAGCGCCTGGCGAAGGCGTCCGACAAGACGGTGAGCATCACACGGCACGGCCGTCCGGTGTTGGCGGTGCTGCCGTGGGAGCTGTACGAGAGCATCATCGAAACCCTGGAAGTGCTGGGCGATCCCGAGGCAACGGCCGCCCTCCGGTCGAGCCTCGAAGACATCCGAAAGGGACGCCTGGTCAGCCATGAGGTTGCACTGAAGCGTATTCGCGGATGACCGCCCCGGCCTATCTGGTCAAGTGGACTGAAACCGCCCTCGAGATGGTGGAGGCAATTGCCGACCGGAGGATTCGCGCACAGATCGTCGCGCGCGTCGAAGAGCTGACGAGAGATCCGGAGCTGGCGGGCAAGCCGCTGGTCGGCGAACTGACCGGCTATCGGACGATCCGGGCCGCCGGCCAACGCTATCGGATCATCTACCGCGTGGAGCGCCGGCTGGTGACGATCTTGATTGTGGCAGTCGGTCGGCGTAAGGAGGGCGACAGGAAGGACATCTACGAGCTGGCCCGCCGCCTTCTGCGCCAGCGTCTGCTTAGCCGCTAACCCAACGGCGGGCCAGGGAAGCCTAGCGCATCGCGTCCCGGAGCGCCGCCCAGAGCCGCGCAGGCGTCAGCGGCATGTCGAGATGCGTGATCCCCAGCGGCGCCAGCGCGTCGACCGCGGCGTTGACGACGGCGGGCGGGATGCCGATGCAGCCGGCCTCGCCCACGCCCTTGGCCCCGAGCGGGTTGCGCGGCGAGGGCGTGCAGGTCTTCTCGATCAGGACGTGCGGCACGTCGTCGGCGCGCGGAATCGCGTAGTCCATGAGCGTGCCGGTCAAGAGCTGGCCGTCGCCGTCGTAGACGATCGCCTCGAGGAGGGCCTGCCCCAGCCCCTGGGCGAGGCTGCCGTGAAGCTGGCCCTCGGCGAGGAGCGGGTTGATGATGGTGCCGGCGTCGTCCACCCACACCAGCCTTTCGACGATGAGCCGGCCGGTCTCCGCCTCGATCCGGACTGCGCAGACGATCGCGCCGAAGGTCCAGACCTCGGTCTCGGGCTGAAAGTACGTGGTGGCCTCGAGGCCCGGCGTGTCGCCCGCCGGCAGGGCATGGCCGCCCGCGTAGGCCGCGACCGCCACCTCGCGCCACATCACGCGCCGCTGCGGCACGCCGGTGACCTGGAAGCCGCCGGGGACGCCGATGATGTCGGGCACGGCGGCCTCGAGGAGCCGGGCCGCAATGCGCCGGCCCTTCTCGCGGACGTCGACGGCGACGCGCTGGAGCGCGCTGCCGCCGAGCGCGACGCTCCGGCTGCCGAAGGTGCCGAAGCCCTCGGGCCCCGAGCGCGTGTCGCCGTGCACCACGACCACGTCGTCCGGCGTGACGCCCAGGTGGTCGGCCACGATCTGGGCAAACGTCGTCTCGTGTCCCTGCCCGTGCGCGCTCGAGCCGGTGATGGCCGTCACCCGCCCCGACCGCTCGACCTTGATGCTGCCGCTCTCCCAGCCGAGCGCGCAGGGCTCGACGTACGACGCGAGGCCGATCCCGACGATCTCCCCGCGCGCTCGACGCCCCGCCTGTTCACTCCGCAGCCCCGTGTAATCCGCGGCGGCGAGCGCGCGCTCGAGGGCCAGGTGGTAGTTGCCCGAATCGTAGACCTGCCCCGTCGCCGTCCGGAACGGGAAGCTCGCGGCCGGGATGAAGTTGCGCCGGCGGATCTCGGCGGGATCGAGCCCGATCGCCCGCGCGGCCGTGTCCATCAGCCGCTCGATGACGAAGCAGGCCTCGGGCCGGCCGGCGCCGCGGTAGGCGGAGACGGGCGTCGTCGTGGTGAGCGCGCCGGTGACGGTGATGTCGCACGCCGGCACGACATAGCAGCCCGGCAAGAGACGCGCGTGGTTCCACGGCGAGCCGCCGGCGGCGTTCATCAGCATCGCGCCGAGTGGTGCTACGATGCGCGCACGCAGGGCCGCGATATGCCCCTCGGCGTCAACGGCCAGCTCGCCCTCGCAGACGGAGCCGCGCGCCTGGTTCGTGGTGATCTGGTCCTCGCCCCGCGTGGCTATCCACTTGACCGGTCGGCCGACCCGACGCGCCAGCCAACCCAGCAGCACCTCCTCGCGGTACGGACCCGTCTTGACGCCGAATCCGCCGCCGACATCAGGCGCGATCACCCGCACCCGAGACTCGGGCAGATCGAGGAGCCGCGCCACTTCGGCTCGAACCCGGAAGGGCGCCTGGCAGGACGTCCAGAGCGTCAGCTCCTCGGTTGACGCATCGAAGGTGGCGAGAACGGAGCGCGGCTCCATCGCCACCGCTGAGAGCCGCTGCTGGACCACGCGGAGCGAGACAACGCGCGCCGCGCCGGCGACAGCCCGCGCAGCGTCTCCCTCGCGCAGCGTGCGAATGAAGGACCGGTTCCCCGCGATCTCGGGATAGAGCGTGGGCGCTCCCTCGGCTACCGCGCCCTCCGGCTCGGGCAGCGCCTGGAGGGGCTCGTACGTGACCTCGATCAGATCGACGGCGTCTCGCGCGGCGTAGACACTGTCCGCCACCACGGCGGCCACGGGCGTGCCGGCGGCGTGGACGCGTCCGTCGGCGATGATCGGATGGGGCGGCACGCGCATGTCCGGCATGAGCCGGTTCACCGGCATCGGCGCCAGGTGGCCGACATCGGCCCCCGTCACGACGGCCACGACGCCGGCGGCGCGCAGCGCGGGCTCGACGTCGATCTTCACGATGCGCGCATGCGCATGGGGCGAGCGGAGCAGCACCACGTGGGCGCAGCCGGGCGGGGAGATGTCGTCCACGTAGCGCCCCGACCCGACGAGTAAGCGATGGTCTTCCCGCCGCTTCAGCGGCCGGCCGATCCACGCGCCGTCTGCGGGCTGCTCTCCTTGGGCCATGCTCGAGGGGCTACCGGCGCCGGGGCCGGCGGGGCTTCCGGTCCGCTTCCAAACTCGAGGTGCGCGTCTCCAGCGCCGAGATCCAGCCCGCGAGGCGGTTCAATCGCCTTGCCTCGTGGTCGAATCGCCGGTCCACCGATTCCCAATACCGAGCCATGAGCACAGCAACTCCTCGGAGCTCAGCACGAAGTGATTCGCCGACCTCATCGATGTGACGGCAGAATTCGGCGGTCGACTCGTCGATCATGTCGCCGTTAGTGTGTACCAATTCGGGGTCCACGGCCCAAGTCTCGCCGCGCTCCCGCACCTTGTCAATGTCCCAATAGGGCTCTCGAGGAAGCTGGGGCCGCGGCGGTTCCAAACGTGGACATTTACGCCGGTGGAGCTACGCAGTAACTCCACTGCATGCGCGCGATGCGAATTGGGCTGCGGAAGGCCAGACCGCGGTTCTCCTCAGCGGTTGACAATATACAATCATACTAGCATCATAGGTATGAGGGAACCACGGCTCGTCACCGTCCTCTTGCGGCTCCTGCTCTTCTACAATTCGGGAGCCCGGGCCGGACGGGAGCCTATAGAGGATGAAAAGTTTATCCGAACCGCCGAAGAGATTGCCCAACAGTTCGGGGGTGGGACCCTCTTCGTGTTCCGCCGAGAAGACCCAAGAGGCTTCTGGTGGGATCGGGGCGTGGTGGACCGGGATACCCTCGCCCTACTCGAGGTGGATGTTCCGGATACGGCCGGAGCGCGGGATTGGCTCCGTGGCTATGCGCGAGGTGTCCTTCTGAAGAGGTTCCGTCAGAAGGCTATCTACCTGAAGTTCATTGGACCCGTTGAGACGCTCCTGGTCACGGACGAAGAAATCGCGAGCGACTCTTAGGGAGGAGACGACCATGGCTCGGGAGAGAAAACTGGAAGCCCCAGTCACGCTATTCGCGGCGATCGAGACGAAGCAGCATCAGGCCCTGCGGGAAATCGCCTTCGAGCAGCGCCGCTCCATCGCCGATGTTGTCCGCGAGGCCATCAGCCAATACGTCGCCAAGCGCCCGGCAAGAACGAGTCGGCGGCGGTTGGTCGCGGGCCGGCGGTAAAGGGAGCGGGTTTAGGTGCTCGCCGACAGCTTGTAGAGACGGGCGCAGTTGTCCCAGAGGATCTTGGCCTTGCTCTTGTCGCTGACGCCCTCGATCCGGACGAACTCCTCGATGGCCACCGGGAAGAGCCCGTCGGAGTGCGGGTAGTCGGTCGAGACCACGATGTTGTCGTCGCCGATCGCCTCCACCACCTGGCGGAGCGGTTTCTCATCGGCGTCGGTGGCGATATAGCACTGGCGAAAGAAGTACCGGCTCGGCAGCTGTGAGATCTGGATCTCCGAGCCCGGCCCGAACTTCTCCCAGGCCTCGTCGAGCCGCCAGAGGTACCACGGAAGCCAGCCGCACGTGCCCTCGAGGAACGCACAGCGGAGCCCCGGGTGGCGCTCGAGCACGCCGCCGGCGGCCATGCTCCCGAACGCCATCATCAGCTCGATCGGGTTGCGCCCGGCGACGCCGATGACCCGGCCGTTCGGGGTGTCGAGGTACCGGCGGGCAATGTCGTCCCTCAACGATGACTGTCCCGTCGGGTGGAAGCCCACGGGCACGCCGAGCTCCTCGATCGCGTGCCACAGCGGCTCGAATGCGGGATCGTGGACGTGGCGGCCGTTGATCGGGTTCGGGTTGCCGATCACCGCAACGGCGCCCAGCTCACGCACGGCTCGCTTGGCCTCGGCAATCGCGCCCGGGATGTCGTGGAAAGCCAGCTGGGCGGCGAACTTGAGCCGGCTCGGGTCGATCGAGCAGAAATCGCGCGTCCAGTTGTTGTGCGCGCGCGCCAGGGCGGCCGCCACCTGCGGGTCGAGATCATCGTGCATCAGGACCTGACGGCCGCGCGTGCCGTAAATAACGGCGACGTCGATGCCCTCGATATCCATCGCCTGGAGATGGGTCGGCGCGTCGTAGCCGCGAGCGTGCGCCACCGCGTAGTGCGGATGGCGGGCGAAGGAGCGCTCCTGGAGGCTCTTGCCAACCACTGCCGTCCGCGCGCGCTTCGACATCTCGGCGATCTCGACGTCGCCGATCCGGATGACCGGCTGGTTCACCGATCCCTCGGCGGACCGCATGAAGCGGGGCGCGAATTTCTTGAACGGCTCGTCCAGGTACTGCTCCCAGAGGCCGTCCGGCTCCATCGTGTGCAGATCGCTATCCAGGACCCGGAATCCGTTCTTCATGGCGGAGAGCTTAGTCTGGCGGGCCGGAGACGTCAAGGACGGTGCTAGAATCCGCCCATGCCCGACCGCACCCTGAAAATCGAGAACGCGCAGTACGTCCTGACGCTCGATGGGGAGCGCCGAATCATCCGCGACGCCTCGATCCTCGTGGAGGACGGCCGGATCACGCGCGTTGCCAAGGCGGCCGAGCTTGCCGCGGTCCGTGCTGACCGCGTGATCGACGCGAAGCGCCGGCTCGTCACGCCGGGCTTCGTCAACGGCCACATGCACATCAGCTACGCGCACGCCGTGCGCGGAATCTTCCCCGACGAGCTGGCGAGCCCGCTCGTCCACGTGTTTGCCCTGCAGGGCGCCATGACCGAGGAAGAGGAGTACCTCACAACCTTGCTCGGCCTCGTCGAGCTGCTGAAGAACGGCACGGTCTGCTTCGTGGATCCGGGCAGCACGAAGTTCCCCGACGCGTGCCTGCAGGCCTACGAGGACTCCGGCATCCGGGTGATGCTGGGCGAGTGCGTCACCGACGGGGACGCCCCGTTCAAGGTGCCGCGCTACGCCACCCACGAGGCTATCGCCCGGACGGCGGGGTTCATCGAGAAATGGCACGGCCGCCTGCAAGGCCGCGTGCGGGCCTGGGCGATGCCCTTCTCGCCGGAGACGTGCAGCGCCGAGCTGTTGCAGGCGCTCAAGCGCATGGTGGACGAGCGCGGCACTTCCCTGACGCTCCACCACAACAGCGGACCCAAGGCGCGCCAGGAATACGCCGCCCGCCATGGCCTCCGACCGACCGAATACCTCGAATCCCTCGGCGTCCTCGGACCGAACGTGCTCCTCGCCCACGTGCTCGGGATAGACAACGCCGAGATCGACTGCCTGGCCCGTACGCGAACCGGCGTGGTGATGTGCCCCGTCACTTCCGCGAAGAGCGGCCGCGGCGTGCCCGAGCACGGCCGGATGCCGGAGCTGCTGGCGAAAGGTGTCAAGGTGGCCCTCGGCTGCGACTCGCCGAACAACTCCAACCATCTTGACATGGTCCGGACCATGAACATGGCGGCGATCCAGTACAAAGACGCCCGCCAGGACACGCGCCAGATTCCCGCTGAATCCGCGCTGGAGATGGCCACGCTGCTCGGCGCGCAGGCTCTCGGCGTCGGCGACCAGCAGGGCTCCATCGAGCCCGGCAAGCGGGCGGACCTGGTGCTGTTCGACACCGAGCGGCCGGAGTGGCAGGCGCTCTTCAATCCCGTCAACAACCTCGTCTATAACGCCGACGGGCGCAGCGTGCACACGGTCGTCGTGGACGGTCGCGTCGTCGTGGAGGACCACCGTCAGTCGTTCGTCGACGAGGGCCGGCTTTTTGGCAAGGTGCAGGAGATCGGAGAGCGGCTCCAGGCCAGGACCGGCATCACGTTCCCCCGCTCGCGCTGGCCGATCGTCTGAATGACCGAGCGCGAGGCGTTGACGGCCCTGCGCGGCGACGATGTCGCCCAGGCGGCGCGCGCGGCCGGCGTCCTCTGGGAGATGTGGCACCGCTCCGGCGAACCGCGGCTCGACGGGCTCCTGCAGGAAGGTATCGAGGCGATGGAGCGCCAGGACCTGCCCACCGCCGACGCGATGTTCACGCGGTTGATCGACGAGGCGCCGGCCTTCGCCGAAGGCTGGAACAAGCGCGCCACCGTTCGCTACATGGCCGACGACTACGCGGCGTCGATCGCGGACTGCCGGGAGACGCTCGCGCGCAATCCCAACCACTTCGGCGCGCTCTCCGGCCAGGGGCTCTGCCACCTCATGCTGGGCCAGTTCCACGAGGCCGCGGAGCTCTTCCGCCGGACGCTCGCCGTGCACCCGCATCTCGGCAGCGCGCGCGACAATCTCCGGACAGCCCTAGCCGAAATCGTGAAGCTGAACTAAGAGGAGGCCACGCGATGAACAGGCGCATCCAGGTGCTCGCCACGATGGTGGTCGTCCTTCTCACATTCCCTATGGAGGTTCGAGCCGCCGACGTGCCCGCGCCTTACATTTCCGGCGGAGCCGGCGCGGACTCGCGAGAAGAGCTCCTTGCCAAGGAGAAGGAATACAACCTCAAGGTCATCACCGCCGACAAATCCGGCGACTACCTGGCGGGCGTGAAGGTCGTGATCGAGTCGGCCAAGAAGGAGCAGGTCCTCGACGCCACGATGACGGGACCGATTCTCCTGGCCAAGCTGGTTCCCGGGACGTACACCATCAGGGCCACCTCTGGCGGTCAGACGCTCACCCGGACAGTGACCATCGCGGCGCAGGGGCTGCGGCAGGTGGACCTTCGCTGGTAGGACTCAGCCGCGCTTTTTCCGGGCGCGGAGGTCGATGGAGCCGGGCCGTTGGCGCGGGTCTTCGCCCGGAGGGAAAATCTGGGTCTTCTGCACTTTCTGGGTGCCGGTGGTGGGCAGGCGATCGACGAAGAGGACCCAGCCCGGGGCCTTGAAGTAGGCGAGCCGGCCGAGACACCAGTCGGCGAGCTCGCCCGCCAGCCGCGCGTCGGCCACCGAGCCCGGCATGGCGACGACACAGGCCATGACCTCCTCCTCGCGGATCTCGTCGGGCACGGCGACCACGGCCACCTGGGCCACGGCCTCGTGGGCCTGGAGACAGGCCTCCACCTCCGCCGCCGCGATGTTCTCGCCTGAACGTCGGATGATGTTCTTCTTGCGGTCGACGAAGTAGAGCATGCCGCTCGCGTCCCGGCGCACCGCATCGCCCGTGTGGAACCAGCCCCCGCGCCACGCGTCTTCCGTCGCCTCCGCGTTCTTGAGATACCCGGCGAAGAATCCGTGCCGGGCGCCTTCCGGCCCGCCCCAGCGGACAACAAGCTCGCCCTGCGTCTCGGCGGGCAGCTCCCGGTCCTGCTCGTCGACGACGCGCGCCTCGAGCCCACCGTGGGGCCGGCCGAACGCGCGCGTGTGGATTTCGCGCGGCTCGAAGCGATCGGCCAGGATGCGGCCGGTCTCGGTCATGCCCCACACTTCCACGAGAGGGAAGCCGAAGCGCTTTTCGAAGGGCTCATGGAGCTGGGGCTCGACGCCGGCGCCGAGACCGAACTTGATGCGATGCTCGCGGTCTTCAGGCGCGGGCTCCTGGTTGAGGAGAAGCGGGGGCATCACGCCCAGATAGTGGATGATCGTGGCGCGCGAGGCGGCCACGTCGGGCCACCAGCGGCGGGGGCTGAAGCGCTCGGACAGGATCAAGCAGTTGGCCGTAAGCATGGCGCACGTGGCCGTGACGGCCATGCAGTTCATGTGGAAGAGCGGCAGCGGATTCAGAAAGCGCTCGCGCCCGCGCTCAATGGCGAGGCGCCCGCCCAGGTCTCGGTACCAGGCCCCGGCGTTGAGGTAGTAGAGGTTGCTGAGGATGCAGCCCTTTGGCCGCCCCGTGGTGCCCGAGGTATAGAGGAGGGCGCACTCGGTGTCGAGCCCCGGCGCGCCGTCGCGCGGCGCCGGGCCCGCCTTGGGGAACGACGCGGGCAGCGCCTCGGCGTCGACCACCGGCAGCGGCTTCGCGCGCTCGCGCGCCACCGCCTCTAGAGAGCCCACGCGAGCCGGGATCGTCACCGCCAGCTCCGCCCCGGAATGATCCATCTGGTAGAGGAGCTCGTCATGCCGATAGTCGGGATTGATGGGCACCACGCCGGCGCCGAGGGCATTCAGGGCCAGGTAGTGAAAGAAAAACTCCGGCCGGTTCTCGAAGAGGAGGCCCACGCGATGGCCGTGGCCATACCCGGCGGCCGCGTAGCGCTCGCGCAGTGCCAGCGCCTCGGCGCGCACCTGCGCGTAGGTGTACTCGACGCCCTCCGGATGGTAGGCGCGACCGGGGGAAGCTGGCGCGCAGAGGAAGGAATGATCGGGCGCGGCCTTCGCCGTGGCCACGAAAGCGTCGAAGACCGTGTCCATACCTCTACCCTCTCCTCATCCCTCTCCCCCGTCGAGGGGGAGAGGGCAGGGTGAGGGGGCCTGCCAAGCTGCCGACATCCACCGCCCTAGGCTACCGAGGCCGGCGGGTCCGGCGAGGCTTCCGATCGTCTTCCAGGCTCGAGGTGCGCGTCTCGAGCGTCGAGATCCAGCCATCGAGGCGGTCCAATCGCCTCGCCTGCTGGTCGAACCGCCGGTCCAACGATTCCCCATAACGAGCAATGAGAACGGCAAGGCCGCGGACGTCCGCACGAAGCGGCTCGCCAACCTCATCGATATGGCGGCATGTTTCGGCATTCTACGCGGCTATGTCGTCGCAAACGTGGGCGACCAACGCGGGGTCCACTGCCCAAGTCTCGCCGCGCTCCCGCACCTTGTCAATGCGGCTCGCCCCCTCACCCTGCCCTCTCCCCCGATGGGGGAGAGGGAAGCCCTGCTCGATGGGCCAATCGCAGAGCTCCACGAGCGGATTCCGCGACATGTTAGAATCTCCTAGAGCAAGGATCACAAGGAGGTCCAATCCATGGGTGGGCCGGCGGTCTTGCAGTACCAGGTCGCATTCACGCGCGATCCGGAGACTGCAAGCGTGGTAGCGGAGATTGCAGCGCTTCAGATCGCTGACTTCGGGGTAGACGTCCCGGAGGCGTTGGATCGCTTGCAATCTATGGCGACCTTCCACCTCGATTGCCTGATTCAAGAGGGCAAGCCAGTTCCCACCGAAGAAAGGGAGGAAGCGGGGTTCTACCTTCGCGTCAAGCTTCCTCCCCATGCCGCTTAGGCCCCTCAGAGCCCGGGAAATCATCCGAAAACTTGAACGGGCGGGTTTTGTGTACCGCCGGCAGAGCGGCAGCCACACCAGATACGTTCATCCAGACGGCCGTGGAGTCACTGTCCCGATGCATCCCGGCGACGTTCCCGTTCCAGTCCTGCGCTCGATCCTTCGTCAGGCCGGCCTGAGCGTCGAGAACTGGGAAACCCTGTAAGCGCGACCAACCGGAGTCCCTCTCCCCCGCCGAGGGGGAGAGGGACTCCCCCAGTACCCTCGCCCCCGAAGGGGGAGAGGGCAGGGTGAGGGGGCTCTAGTCCGCCAGATACGGCGCCAGGTCCACGCGCCGCCCCTCCGCGGCCGAGAGGTACGCGCCGTAGATGACCGCGATCACGTCGCGGGCCAGCGCGGCGCCCGAGAGCGGCTCGCGGCCGTGCGCGATGGCCTCCACGAAGTCCTGAATTTCTTGAGGATAGCCGGACATCCAGTCCTCGTCGGGCTGGGGCGCGCTCCAGCCCGCCTTGGTCTCGAGCTTCTCGACGAGATACTCGTCGCCGAACACGGCCGCGTCGGGCGCATAGGCCTGGACCGCGTCGTTCGGATTGATATTGCACAAGACGACGGCGCGCGCCGCGTACACGGCCAACTGGTTCCGGATGCCGCCCAGCACGGTGTCGCCGCCTGTGATCTGCGCCACGGTGCCGTCGTCAAACGTGAGGAGCAGCGTGCCCCAGTCCTCCACGTCCGCGCCGGCCACAGTATTAAGGAAGGGCCGCCCAGCCGCCGTGAACACGTCCGTCTCCGTGAGCTGGGCGGTCTCGGCCATGACGGCGCGCGGGCGCACGGGCCGGCCGCGGAGCCGGCGACCTTCGTCGGCCTTGAGGTAGAGCGCGGCGCCGAGCGGATGGCATCCCTTGCCGATGAGCGAGCCGCCCCCGCCCGTCTCCCAGCGCTTGTTGATGGGCGCGTGCGTCCCGCCATGGCTTTCCTCGCCGACGATCCGAAGAATGGGACCCCCCGCGGCGGTGAGCAGGCGCCGCGCCCGCTGGATGGGCGGGGCGTAGACCCAGTTCTCCGCGTAGCAGAGCCGGACGCCTGCCTGACGGCAGGCGGCGAGGATCTCGTCACTGGCAGCGAGGGCGCGGCGGAGCATCTCCGCGCGCGGGGTCGCGGCCGGGGCGAAGCAGCCCGTGAGCGGCTTCTCGACGATCACGTGCTTGCCGGCCCGTGCCGCCGCAATGGCCAGCGGCGCGTGGAGCGACGTCGGCACGCAGAGGTCGACTACGTCCACGTCGGGCGCGGCGAGCACCTCTTCGGCGCTGGCCGCAACCGTGGTGACGCCAAACTCCTCGGCGAACCGCGCGGCCCGCTCCGGCCGGGCTGCCGCGACCCGCGTGAGCGCCACGTCCACGCCGCGGACCTGATGATAGGCCTCGGCGTGCAGACGCGCGGAGAAACCGGCGCCGATGAATCCAACACGAAGCGTCCTAGGCTCGTCCACGGCCTATTAGATCAGGGACATCCCGGAGCGGCTAAGATAGTCGAACGTCTGGTCGTAGTAGACGGGATCCCTCGTTGGATCCTCGCTATCGCCCCACGGCACGACCACCACCATGCCCTGCCGAGCCCGGGTCAGTAGGACCCGATAAGCATTCTTCAGGTACCTCTTCCTCTCATTCGCAAGGATGCGCTGCCAGCCGTTGCCGCGAAATGACCAGTGCTGCCAGCCTTCGGGCGTGAAGCGGAAATCCGCATCCCACACCACGCAAGCCCAGTCCAGCTCCAGGCCCTGGATATGGAATTCGGTGGCGACGTCTTCCAGATAGTAGGACGAGCGAACATCGTCCTTGCCGTCGAGGAACCAGTGCACGGGATTGACGGGAGTCTTGACGTCCAGCGCATGCGGTTTCAAGCGTTCAGCCTGAGAGGATACCACGATGCCGTACCGTTCTGAACCCCGAGCCTTGCCGCGGAGCCATTTCCGGGCCTTGTTCAGGTCCCGGGTCAGCGCGATCGGGTAGCGCTCCTGCACGTGCCGGAGGGTCTCGCGGGCCGCACCGAGCTCCAGGTCCAGAAGCTCCTTGACCAACTTCGACACGTTCTCGCTCCGAAACGATCGAATCGACGTGGCTAGGTGAAGATCCGATTTGAACTCCACGTGCGCCCGGTGTCGCAGGGCTTCGACGATCGGACCTGCTCCGTACTCGCTATCTACGAGTCGGTCGGACACGTAGATCCTCCAGTCCGGATAGGATTGATCCAGCGCATTCAGCCACTCGCTGATCCCTGCCTCGCCGGTATTTATCTCCTGACCGCCCCCCACGAGACAGATGACCACCGCCCAGTCCTCGTGCCGGTCGAGGCAGGAGATCAGGAACTCGGGTTCGGACTGGTTGAAGTTCGGACGGCCCTTCTTGCGCTTCATGAAGTCGCCCGTCTGTTTCAGGGTCCAGGCACGCTGGGCTTCGTCAAAAATAGCGACGTGTTCGATCGGAGGCTTCTCCGCGTCGACGAGGCATTCGTCCCGAAAGTGATGGACGTTCTGGACGAATGCGCGGACCTCGCTCAACGCCGTGCCCTTGCGTACGACCCGGCCCCGGAGCCGCTCCTGACGGACCTTGTCCCGGGCTAGGGCCTCCTGCAGGATCTCCACAAGGGGCCCGTTGCCCGACAGGAACACACTGTAGAGCTCATCTCGATGGTCGATGTGCTTCGTGGCCGCGTCAAGGCCGACCAGTGTCTTGCCCGCTCCGGGGACGCCGGTCACGAAGCAGATGGCCTTCTGCGAGCGAGCCTTCGTCGCCGCGATGATAGAGGCGACGGTGCCCGCAGTCTTGCTGAGATTGGTGGCGCCTGCGTCACTCCGTGAGATCTCGCTGACCGAATGCCCACGATAGAGCGCCAACGTCGCTTCGATAATCGTTGGTGTGGGCTTGTAGCCGCTCTCCTCCCATTGTTCGATCCGGATTTCCGGCGACCCAACGAGACTCAGGATTCCCTCGATGGCCGCCGCCAAGCCATCGGAGTTCGTCCGCGCCGCCTCGAACAAACGATCCGAGGGGCGCGTGTCCGGAATACGCTGATGATCTCGACGGGCCCGCGTGCAGATCAGCACGGGGGCGATGTATGCGTCGTGGCTGCCTTCATGGAAGTTGTGGAGATCCAGGGCGTAGTCTACGACCTGATCTACGTCCTGGGACGAAAAGGCTTGTTCCCCGACCTTGAACTCGAGGACGAAGATAACCGGTCCGATGATGACAAGCGCATCGATTCGGCGACCCATGCGGGGAATGGTGAACTCTAGGTAGAGCGCGCCTTGACGGCCCGCCAGAACGCGCTTGAGGATTTCGGCCTGCTCGAGCCATGCGTCCCGCTGGGTTCCCGTCAGGTCGAAATCGTTCCGCCGCGCCATTCGCGCAAAAATCTCGTTTAGGTCGGCCGCACAGAACTCCGTGATCGTGCCCGAGTAGTAGGACCGTTGTGCTGCCGCGCGAAGCGAAGAACTCTTCACGGAGGAGAAGTATAGTCTAGGGCGAGCGTCGTCGCGCATATCGAACCAGTTCTGCTTCAACTCGGCCTCGGTGAAGAACTGGAACGACCCCTCGCTGGTGGTCAGCCATCTGCTCTAGCCACGGAACACCGTGTCGGCGTGCCATTCGAGCAGCTCGCGCCTGGGGCGCTCATCAGCCCCTCGCGGCACCCAGATGGTGCTGCCGTCTAGCTGATAGTAGTGCTCGCCGTTGTCGAAGTCCTTCTTGAGCCGGCGGCTGACACGGAACCGAAGGTCGGGCGCGATGGTCACGTACCCGCGATCGTAGAGCGTATGGACGTCGGAGCGGAGCAGTAACCCGTTGCTGACGCTGTGTGGTCCACCTTCGGCAACCGGCTGGATATGCGCGGCCTCAAGGACGGGCAAGGCCTTCTCGCGTGTCACCGCGCACCGCCGCTCATACGTGTCGGTGACGAGCACGCGGAACGCACCCTGCCCCAGCCGCTGCCACACCGGGACGACTCGGCCCTGCACGGGCCCCTCAGGTTCGGCGCTAGCGGACGCTCGAGTGAAACGATAGCGCTCGAGCGCAGCTTCCCACAGCTGACGGCCCGTGCCTGATTCGAGATCGTATGTCTTGCCCTGGACAATGTTCCGGCTGAAATCAGCCGGGGCTGGGATCCAGTCACGCTCACGGAAGAAGAAGGGCTCTTGCAGGATGATGCAGCCGATCGTGTACTGCGCATGCGGACCCACGGGTGCCCGGCGATACTTGTCAATCCGCCGGCACATCTCGGGATACGAGGGCGCCCCGTTCTTCTGGTCGAACGCGTCCCAGGCAATGCTGGCATCAAGCAGCGAGGCATGCGTGAAGAAGCCTCCGCCGGCAATGACGTTCTCTGGGTAGTGGAGCTTGAACAGGAAGGGTTCGCCGGGCTTGAGCGTTCCGAACAACCGGTTGCCGCCGGGCTGCCAAAAGTTCACCTCGTCCAGATCGGGGCGGTCCCGCAGGAAGCGGTACCAGTCCCGGTCCGTGACGGCAACGTAAGCGCGCACGGGCGGGAGTCTAGCAGAGTCAGGCTTGTTCCACGCTCTGCGCCGCCACCAGCACGGTCATGTTCAGGATGCGGTTCTGCTTGGCGCCCACCAGCTGCTCGCCGTCCAGGAGCAGCAGGGGCAGGTCCCCCAGGTTGGCCACCCGGAGGTCGGGCACGGAGCCCTCCTCGTCCACCTCCGTGATGCGTACGCGGTCCCCGGCCTCGGCCAGGGTGACCCACTCGGGCTCCGTCTGCATGGGCGCCAGGATTGGGATCACGGTCAGCGCGCCGTGGCGCTGGGGCTGGCCGGCCAGGATGCTGCCGAGGGTCTTCGCGATGATCTCGACGTCGGCGACTGTGGGCATGTAGGGCCTCCTATTAGTAGAGGGCGCTGCGCGGTCTCTGGACCCGGACAGCCAGTGTGTATCCGTGCTGTGACAGGGAGGGTCACGGCCTGTGAGGGGACTTTTCGCTGCCGCCGGGTGGCTGTGACCCCGGCTGTCACGGCGGAGGCGGTAGGGAGACGGAAACGAAGCGAGGCAGGCCAGCTCGCCAACCGGCTCCTCAGTCTTTCGGAGAACGCTTCCCGGCCCGGCGAGTGGTCGTGAGTCTGCTGAGGCGGGTGTATCCAATTCGAGGCATTGGATCGCCACGGCTCGAGTGCTACAGGGAAGTACATCAGCGACGGTGCGAGGGACGCCAAGCGATGAAGTTGGTCAGGTACGAGGCTCGAGCGCATGCAGATTCCGAATGCGGATCGTGCTGTCATCGACCCGGCGAAGCTTCATGGGTACTTGCTTTCACGCAACCATCCGGTCGGCCGGTTCAAGGCGGCATTCTTTCTGACACTCGGATACTCGCCGGAGGGCTGGCGCCAGCTCGAGGCGGACCTTCGGGGCCAGCACCTGCCTCAGGATGCCGCGCGCGGGGAGGAGACGCGGTATGGGCAAAAATACGCGATCCGCGCTACACTGGTTGGGCCATCGGGGAGCTGGGCGGACGTGGTGAGCGTCTGGGTCGTGCGTACAGGCGAGGAGTTCCCTAGATTCCTGACTGCCTATCCGGAGGGCGGCAGATGAGTTACCAGGTTCTCGATACCATCGTTCTCGATCGTGACCTACCTCAGCACGGGTTGCGCAAGGGCGATCTCGGCTCGGTGGTGGAAGTCTACGAGGCCGATGGGCTCGAGGTCGAGTTTGTAACCGCGTCCGGGCGAAGCGCGGCGCTGTTGACGCTGAACGACCGGGACGTGCGCCCGGTGTCAGATGACGACTTGGTATCTGTCAGACCCTGCCATCGCTCGGCTTGAGCCGGCCGAGCCCTGGGCTTCCGGCAAAGGCGGCGGCCATGGAATGCGTGATTTGTAAGCGCGGCGAGACCCGCCCGGGCATTGCTACGGTCACCGTAAAGCACGACTCCACGGTCTTGGTGATCAAGGGAGTTCCCGCCGACGTCTGCGCCAACTGCGGTGAAGAGTACGTCGGTGAAGCCACGACGGCGCACCTGTTGCGCACCGCTGAAGAGGTGTCGCGGGCGGGCGTTGAGGTAGACGTGCGCGAGTACGTGGGGCCGTGAATCTATAATTGCATTAGTTCTGCACTTGACGCGCAAGGCCCGCCTGTTAGACTCTGCCAGTACTTCCTCCCCGTTCGATATGCCGAAAGGCCTCGGGCGGGGTTATTTTCTTCTGACCGTGCCTCCCGCCAATACCCGCTGACCCTGCAATCGCTCGTTTCGCTCTTCTTCAGCGCAACCCTTGACCAGCACTCAACCGCGCGCAACCGCATGGGGGGAATGGCGGCGTTGCCTACTCTTCCAATGCCGAAGCGTGCGCAGTGTCTTGAGGGTCTTCCCCACCTTCCCCTCGGCGAGACGCAGGTCGTAGAGGGTTTGCAGGTTGAGCCAGAACTCGGGGTTCGTGTGGAAGAAATGACCGAGGCGTAGCGCGGTATCGCCGGTAATGGCCCGCCGGCCATTGAGGATCCCGGTTACGCGATTGGTCGGCACATTCAGCTGGCGTGCGAGCTCGGCAGCGCTCATGTGGAGCGCCTTCAGTTCTTCGGCGAGATGCTCGCCAGGGGGGATTGCCATGCGTGCCATGTGTTTCTCCCTAGTGATAGTCCACGATTTCGACATTGACGGGCCCGGCCGAACCGTCTGGCCATTCGAAACATATCCGCCATTGGTCGTTGATGCGAATGCTGTACTGGCCCTCTCGGTCGCCGCTCAGCGCCTCGAAACGGTTGCCCGGTAACCCAGCAACGTCCTTGAGTGCCGTAGCCGCCTCGAGACGGTCGAGCTTGAGCTGCGCGGACCGCTCAATCGCGGAGAACGCCTTGACTCGCCTGCCGGCGGCGAAGGCCCTGGTTCGTTTGTCTCGATACCCGAGGATCACCTCGAAGGGTATCGAGGAGTACGCGTTACGTCAAGCGTAACTATCGGGAGCTTGGGGTCCACGGCCCAAGTTTCTCCGCGCTCCCGCGTCTCGTCAATGTCGCTGCGCGGATACACCTGCGGCCGCGGCGTTCGGCAGGTCCTCTGCTGAGGAGGTTGTCCTCAACCGCCCTGCTACGAGCAGCGGCCCAAAAGAGCCGGACCTGCGCTCTGCGTGTTCGCTACAATTGGGCCCCTCCGCCGGCTGATCGTCAGGCCGCGAGGCGGGGACAAGGAGAGCCGACTATGGCCCGCTATCTGAAGATCGCCGCAGCCCAGATGGGCCCGAACCAGGAGGGCGCGAGCCGCGACGAGATCGTCGAGCGCATGCTCGCCCTGCTTGCCGATGCCGTTCACCAAGGCGTCGAGCTGATCGCGTATCCCGAGATGGCGCTGACCACCTACTTCCCGAAGCGTATCCGGAAAGACTTCGACCAGTTCTTCGAGACGGAGGTTCCTCCCAAGGCCCTCGAGCCCCTGCTCCGGCGCGCGGCCGAGGCCCGCGTGGCGGTCCACGTGGGCTTCTGCGAGAAGGCGGACGGGAAGTACTTCAACACCGCCCTCCTCACCGACCGCGATGGCCGGCTCTGCGGCACGTTCCGGAAGATCCACCTGCCCGGCACGAAGGCGGCGGACGGTTTCGCGCAGGTGTACGAGCCCTACTACTTCGAGCACGGCGACACCGGCTACAAGGTCTTCGAGGCGTGCGGCGCGAAGGTCGGTATCGCGATCTGCCAGGACCGGCGCTATCCGGAGAGCTACCGGTGCCTGGCTCTCCAGGGCGCCGAGGTCATCCTGATCGGCTACAACACCCCGCTCTCGGCGCTGGCGCTCGACCTCAACGAGCTCTGCCTGCGCTCCGGCGCGTACGCGAACGCGTGCTTCGTGGTGGGCATCGCCAAGGCCGGCGTGGAGGACGGCGTCGAGCTGATCGGCGGCAGCTGCATCGTGAACCCGCTCGGCCAGGTGATGGCCAAGGCGACGACGACCGGCGACGAGCTCGTGATCGCCCGCCTGGACCTCGACCAGATGGCGCCCGTCCGCAAGCGGTGGAACTTCCTCGGCCGGCGGCAGCCCCAGCACTACGCGGCCGTGCTCACGCCCGTGACCGAGAAGGAGCCGCACCGATGACGGCCGGCGTGGACCTGATCGTCCGTGGCGGGCAGGTCGTCACCGCCTCCGACGTCGTGGAGACGGCGGTGGCGATCAAGGGAGACCGGATCGTCGCTCTCGGGTCCGAGGCGCTCCTGCCGCCCGCCGATCGGGTCATCGACGCCTCCGGCAAGTACGTCCTGCCCGGGCTCATCGACTGCCACCTCCACATCGGGCCGGAGTACGACGACTGGAAGACGGCGCCGCTCGCCGCAGCCCGCACGGGGCTTACGACGCTCCTGCCCTTCGTCGTGTGCGACGAGGGTGAGACGCTGCCGAAGGCGCTGGTCCGGCTGCGCGAGGAGGCGCAGGCCCTCTCCGTGCTCGACTTCGGCTTCCACTTCATCCTGAACCACGAGCCGGCGATCCTGGACGGCCTCCCCGAAGCCGTGCGGCTCGGGGTGACCTCGTTCAAGCTGTTCATGACGTACAAGAAGCGCGGCAAGCGCATGGTCTCCGACGAGTTCATCGCGAAGACGATGGAGCGCCTGAGCCCTCTCGGCGGCCTCTGCCAGCTCCACTGCGAGAACGGCGACATCCTCTGCTACCTGGAGGACAAGGCGATCGCCGAGGGCCGCACGGCCCCGACGGACTTCCCCGCAACGTGCCCGGACTGGACGGAGGAGGAGGCGATCAACCGCGCGATCCTCATCGGGCGGTTGACCGATTGCCCCGTCTATGTCGTTCATCTCTCGACCAAGGTCGGGCTCGAGCGCATCGTGCGGGCCCAAGGAGACGGGCAGAGGGTGTGGGCGGAGACCTGTCCGCAGTATCTCCTCCTCACGGACACGGAGATGGAGCGCCTGGGGCCCTTCGCGAAGATCGGTCCGCCGCTCAGGCCCTCCGGCGGTCCCGACCGCGCGGCGCTCTGGGCGGGCTTGGAGCGGGGCTTCGTCTCGACGGTCGCCAGCGATCACTCCCCTCGGGTGCCGGCCGCCAAGGAGCCGGGATGGAAGAACATCTTCGTCGACGCGGAGGGGAAGCCGATTCCCTTCGGCGCCCCGTCGCTCGAGACACTGGTGGCGCTCGTCTACACCGAGGGCGTGGCCAACCGTCATCTCCCGATGACCTGGATGGCGCGCGTGCTGTCCGAGAACCCGGCCCGCATCTTCGGCCTCTATCCACGCAAGGGCGTGATCCGTGTGGGCGCGGACGCGGACCTCACGATCTGGGACCCCGAGCCGGCGTGGACGATCGAGCGCACGCAGCATCTCGGGATCGCGGGCTTCACGCCTTACGAGGGCTGGCCGGCGCGCGGCAGGCCGTGGATGACGCTCGTGCGGGGCCAGACGGTGCTCGGCCCCGATGGCGCCATCGAGCAGAAGCCGGGCTTCGGATGCTACCTGCCGCGGGGCGGGCCGCAGGCTCCCATCGCTGGAAGGGTCCGCTGATGGACTACCTGGACCGCCTCGCTCGCTTCGTGGAGGAGACGCGGCTCCCGGCGCTGCCGGCGAGCGCGATCGCCGCCGGGAAGCTCGTGCTGCTCGACACGCTCGGGGCGATCGTGGCAGGGAGCGCGCTCGACGAGAACCGGCGTCTCGCCGGACTCGCCGCCGCGCGCGCGCGGCACGGCGAGGCCACGCTGCTCGGCCACAACGAGAAGGCCGACGCCTACTGGGCGGCGCTGACCAACGCGACGGCGGGGGTAGCGCTCGAGGTGGACGAGGGGAACCGCCTGGGCGGCGGCCATCCCGCCATCCATGTGGTGCCGGGCGTTCTTGCCATGGCGGAAGAGCGGCAGCTCGGCGGGGGCCGGCTGCTCGAGGCGCTGATCGCGGGCTACGAGGTCGGCTCGCGCCTCGGCGGCGCCACCACCGTCCGTCCCAACGTGCACTCGCACGGCACGTGGGGGACGATCAGCACGGCGGCTGCCGTCGCCGCGCTAGAGGGCGCTCCGGCGACGACGGTGCGAGAGGTGATGAACCTCGCGGCGTCGATGAGCCCCGCGAACACGTGGACGCCCGCGCTCGAAGGGGCGACGATCCGCAACCTCTACCCCGGGCGCGCCGCCTTCCAGGGCATCCTGGCCGTCGACCTGCAGCGCGCCGGCTTCACCGGGCTCTCCGACGCGCCCTCCGACGTGTACGGCACGATCCTGGCCGAGCGCTTTGACGGCGCCCTCGCGCTCGAGGGACTCGGCGAGCGATACCGCATCGAGCAGAATTATTTCAAGCTCCACGCCTGCTGCCGATTCAACCACTTCGCCCTCGACACGGTGATGGCGCTCGCGCGCGACCATCGGCTCGCCTGGGACGAGGTGACGAAGGTCCAGGTGACCACGATCCCGTTCGGCCTCCGCATGGCCGATCCCGCGCCGACGAGCCGGCTCGCGGCGAAGTTCTCGATTCCGTGGGCGGTGGCGGCGGCGCTCGTGCTCGGCCGGGCGGACCTCGCCGCCTTCGAGCCCGCCGTCCTCGACGACGCCCGGATCCGCGCGCTCGCCCGGCGGGTCGAGGTCACGGCCGATGCCGAAATGTCGCCGCGGCGCACCGACCATCCCACCGCCCACGTGCGCATCACGCTCCGCGACGGGCGGGCGCTCATGGCCTCGACCACCGTGGTCCGCGGCGATGCGGTGGACCCGGTCCCGGAGTCGGAGATCGTGGAGAAGTTCGCCGCGCTGACGGCGCCGGTGCTCGGCGACGCCCAGGCCCGCCGGGTGGTGGAGGCGGTCCACGAGATCGAGACTCTCAAGGACGTGCGCGACCTCGGCGCGCTCCTGGTCCCCGCGCTCCGAACCCCTTTCCGCATCCCCCCGGTTCGCATCCAAGGAGGCTCATTATGATGCAACGTCGCTTTGCCGCCATTGCGGTGGCAGCTCTTCTCTGCGCGGGTCCCGCGCTCGCCCCCGTATTCGCCCAAGACAAACTTCCACCGCTCAAGACCGGCGTCGACGGCACCTTCGCCCCGCACGCCATGCCCAAGCTGGGCGGCGGCGTCGAGGGCTTCCAGATCGACCTCTTCACCGAGGTCGCGCGCCGCATGAAGCGCGAGATCACGATCGACGCAGTGAGCTTCTCGACCCTGATTCCGGGCATGCAGTCCGGCCGCTACGACTTCATCGCCGCGCCGACGACGGTGACCAAGGAGCGGGCGGAGAACATGCTGTTCACCGCGGGGTACCTGTGGACCGCGTACCAGTTCGGCATCAAGAAAGGCTCGGCGCCGATCAAGGACTGGGCCGATCTCAAGGGCAAGTCGGTGGCCGTCAACAAGGGCACGCCCTACGAGACGCTGTCCAAGGCTAAGGGCGCCGAGCTCGGCTTCACGGTGCAGGCCTATGACACCCAGCCGGACGCCACGCAGGCGGTCCTCTCGGGCCGCGCCTATGCGACTCTCGGCGGCAACACCACCATCGTCTACGCCGCGTCGAAGAACCCGCAGTTCGTGGCCGACCTCGAGCTCACGGACACGCGCGCCCACTGGGCGGCGCCGGTGCCCAAGAACAACCCGAAGCTCCGCGCCGAGCTCCAGGATGCGCTCGACTGCATGAAGAAGGACGGCACGATCGCCAGGCTTTCCGAGAAGTGGTTTGGCCGCAAGCCGCCGGCCGACGGCCTCGAGGTGGTCATCACGCCGGGCTACGGCCCGCCGGGCATGCCGGGCTACGACCCGACGCCGCACGAGCTCCACTGCAACTGACCTGAGCGCCAGTGCAACTGACCTGAGCAGATGAACACGCCGATCGTCGACGCGCGCGGCATCCACAAGCATTTCGGCGCCCTTCACGTTCTGAAGGGCGTCGATTTGAGAGTGGCCGAACGCGAGCTGGTGTTCATCATCGGACCGTCGGGCTCGGGCAAGTCGACCCTGCTGCGCTGCCTCAACCGGCTGGAGGAGCCGTCCTCCGGCAGCGTCGTGGTGGACGGCATCGACATGCTCGACCCGCGGACCGACATCAATCATGCCCGCCAGCGCATCGGCATGGTGTTCCAGTCCTTCAACCTCTATCCGCACATGACGGCGCTCGGCAACGTGACGCTCGCGCTCCGCAAGGTCGCGGGCAAGTCGCGCGCCGGGGCCGACGCGTTGGGCCAGGCGGCACTGGAGCGGGTCGGCCTCGGCGACCGCGCCGGCCACACGCCGGGCCAGCTCTCGGGCGGCCAGCAGCAGCGGGTTGCCATCGCGCGCTCGATCGCGCTCGAGCCCCGGGTCATGCTGTTCGACGAGCCGACCAGCGCGCTCGATCCGGAGCTGGTGGGCTCGGTGCTCGAGGTCATGCGCTCCTTGCGCGAAAGCGGCATGACCATGATCGTGGTCAGCCACGAGATGGGCTTTGCCCGCAACGCCGCCGACCGGGTCGTGTTCATGGACGAGGGCGCCATCGT
Organism: Candidatus Methylomirabilota bacterium; assembly: GCA_035936835.1. Classification (NCBI taxonomy): domain Bacteria; phylum Methylomirabilota (SeqCode); species Candidatus Methylomirabilota bacterium. Next base: position 58,702 of record DASYVT010000215.1, read on the forward strand.
GGAGCAGGGGCCGCCCGCCGCGATCTTCGAGAACCCGGCCCACGAGCGCACGCGCACCTTCATCGGCCAGATCCAGCGGCACTGAGAGGCTTGTCGAACTGGGACCGCTTCACCGATACGTTCTTCAACGCCAAGGTCATGCTCAAGTACCTGCCGGACATCCTGTCCGGCGTGGTGGTCACGATCGAGCTTGCCCTCCTCATCGTCGTCACGGGCATTGCCGCCGGCCTGGCACTGGCGCTGCTCAGAAGCCTCGCCATCCGGCCGCTCAACTGGCTGATCATCTTCATCGTCGACCTGTTCCGCTCGCTGCCGCCGCTGGTCGTCATCGTGCTGATCTATTTCGGCCTGCCCAGCGTCAACCTCTCGCCCTCTGGCTTCGTCTCCACCTGGCTGTCGCTCGCCTTCGTGCTGATGGCCTTCTCCGAGGAGATCTTCTGGGCCGGCATCACCTCGGTGGCCAAGGGCCAGTGGGAGGCCGCGCGCTCGACCGGCTTGTCGTTCGGCCAGACCCTGATGAACGTCGTGCTGCCGCAGGCATTCCGGCTGACCATCCCGCCGCTCACCAACCGCACCATCGCCATCACCAAGGGCACCTCGCTCGGCACCGTCGTCGCCGTCACCGAGATCCTGGGGCAGGCGAGCTCGGCGATGTCCAATTCCTACAATCCCTCGCCGCTGATGATGGGCGCCGCGGCCTACATCGTGCTGTTCCTCCCCGTCGTCGTGGCGGCCCGCTGGGTCGAGACCAAGTTCGCGTGGAAGCGATGATCGAGACCTTCTTCAACCTGGAGATCATCGCCGCTTCCTGGCCGATCGTGCTGGCGGGGCTGAGGAACACCGTGCTGCTGTCGCTGCTCGTGGTGCCGCTCGGCCTGTTCGGCGGGCTGATCCTGGCGCTGCTGGCGAGCGTGAAGCATCCGGCGATCCGCTGGCCGCTGATGGCCTGGGTCGATTTCTTCCGCGCCTTTCCGCCCTTGGTGCTGCTTATCTTATTATTCGCCGGACTGCCGTTCGCAGGGCTGGAGCTGAGCGGCTTCGTCTGCGTGGCAGTCGCCTTCTTCCTCAACACCGGCGCCTACTACGGCGAGATCCTGAGGGCGGGAATCGATTCCGTGCCGGCCGGCCAGGTCGAGGCCGCGCGCTCCACCGGCCTCTCCCGCCTGCAGGCCATGGCCTACGTCGTGCTGCCCCAGGCGGTGCGCAACGTGCTGCCCGACCTGCTCTCCAACACGCTCGAGGTGGTGAAGCTCACCTCGCTCGGCAGCGTGGTGGCCGTGCCCGAACTCCTCTACCAGGCGCGTCAGGCGCAGAGCATCACCTACAACCCGACGCCCATCGTAGTGGCGGCGATCATCTACTTCCTGATGCTATGGCCCGTGGTGCGGCTCTTGAGCCGGCTGGAGAACCGCGCACTCGCCGGACGGTAGCGTTCTCATCCCTCCCGCCATGACGCTGAATGGATGGGCCCTCAGGGACGCGAGCGCGGCCGGGCCGCGCGCCGTGGCGCGAGCCGGTGCGCGGCGACCGCCGCCGGGACGCTCCGCTCGCGCAGTCGCCGCTGCAGCAGCTGACGGAATCCCGGGTGGTGCTCGACGAGCCGATCGATCAAATCGTCACCCTCCTTCAGCGGCACGAGTTGGAACGCGGGTCTTCCGTTGACGGTCACTACCACCGGTTCGTCATGGCAGCGATGAGCGTATTCACTCAGGTGCGCTTTTGCTTCACTAAGTGGGATCACTTTCATGATGTTCTGTGAACCTCCTGCCCTGCACGATGAGGGCGTTTCCGCGCTTCTCGCCCACGAGGACAATAGTCACGCGCTGCTGCGGCCGCCGCAGCTCGGGCTGGGCCACCAGATTAGAGCGGACCAGAATTCTGGTCAAGCCATCCGTCCAGAGCCGTTAGCGCCTAGCTAGATGGCGGAGACGCTCCAAGAGCTTTACCAGCCCCCACGTGTCCTGGCCGCAGTAGCGGAGGAGATCGCCCCGGAGGTGTGCCTTCACCTCCGGCGTTAGATCCGCCTCCTGGAACAGCAAATGCTCGAGCTCGAGGCTGGCCGTCTCGCCGTCGCCGATCGCCAGGGTGTCATAGCGGAGCTCGGGCACCATGGCCGGCAGGACGCTCTTGAGGCTGAAGCTGCCGCCGAAGTCCGGGTGATAGACGTGATTGCGCACCAGTGGGAGCAGATCCACCAGCCCGTCCGCGATGCGCCGAAGCGGCCCGGCCAGGGCAGGCAGCGCGTCGGCCATCTGCAACAGACACCGGCGCTCGAACGATGCGTTGTAGACCACCACGCTGCGCGCGGGCTCGCAGGCGCGGATCAGCCGCTCGGCCAGCGCCGGGCGCGGATCGCCGGGTCCATCGGCCAGCCACTCGTGGTGGGTGACGCGACCGCCGGCCTCTTCCACGTGGCAGCTGAACTGGACGGGCACTGGCTCCCAGGGATGGCAACCGTTCCAGATTGGAATGGGCAGGCCGACGGTCTCGAAATCGAGATACGCCAGCGGCGGTTGGAAAATCCGAAGCGCAGCGGCCAATGTGGAATCGACGATCAGCTGCCCGCTCTGGACGGCGCGGCGCTGCCTGCCCTGGATCGCTTTGAGCTCGATGTCCTCGGGTAGGTCGTGAAGCGTCGCGTAGCCCTGCTCCTCGAGCTCGCGGGCTCGCGCCCCGCCGCGGTAGAGCGTGCTGACATGATGCGGCGGCAGCACCGGCCAGCAGCGGGCCATGAAGGGACACTCGTAGGGTTTCGTGCAGTGGTCGCCGATCGCCACGTCGGGGAGCGGGCCGGCCAGCATCGCCAGCTGGCCCTGGATCACGGCGGGCATCGCCTCGAGCGCCTCGTGAGCCTGCTCCGTCACATCTGAGCGGGTGAAGAGATTGCTCAGGTCCGGATACGCGCAGGCCTTGTTGAGGTGCATGATCTCGAGCCGCGAGGCCCCGACCCCGCTGCGGCGCACCACGTGCGCCTGCACCGCCACGTCGGGCACGTGCTCTTCCTTCACGCTATTGCTGGACTTCACCTCGATGACGCCGGCGCGCGCCGACGGATGCTCCAGGATGTCCACCGAGACGAAGACCTGGCCGGCGCGGAACGCGGCCTCGTAGATGACCGGCGCCCCGCCTTGAAGGGCCGCTTCGGTGGCCGTGATGCGTTCGTCATAGGCCCGGTACGGCAGGTCGATCAGCACGCCGCCAGGCACATATGCCCGCGCCACTATGCCGATCCGGATGCCCACGTCGAACCTGTGCTGGAGCACGTTGTCTGGCGTGAGCTCTGGCGCGGCCGGCTCGTGCACGGTCCACCAGAGCCGCTTGTGACACTGGAGCCCCGCCATCACGCGGGACTTGGAAAGCCGTATCGCGCCGGGAGGCATGGCAGGAGCATACAGCAGCCGCTGCAGAGGGCGGTCGCGCCCTTGACAACTCCCCTGTCCCCGGAGCAGGATCGCCGCGGGCGTCGTGGATGACCCTCGACCCGCGACACAAGTCACCAAGGAGTCCACACCGATGAGCTCGATCTGGATGAAGCCGATCGACACGCCCAAGGCCTGGCGGGGCGCGACTCTCGCCGCGCAGACTTCGTGGATCCTCACGCTGACCGAGGCCGAGATCGCCGACGTCGATCGTGCTCTGGCCACGGCCAGGGCGACGGGACGGCCGCTCGAGGACATCCAGCGCGAGCACTTCCCGCTCACGGTGATGCAGCCACGGCTGGCGCAGACGCTCACCGAGCTGTACGACGGCCGCGGCTTCATCGTGGTGCGCGGCCTGCCCGTCCAGCGCTACAGCGATGATGATGTCGGCCTCATCTTCTGGGGCCTCGGCCGCTATCTCGGCGGGCCGCTCTACCAGAACCCGCAGGGCGAGCTGCTCGGCCACGTCTACGATCACGGCCGGACCTACGGCAATATCGACGTGCGCGGTTACGAGACGAACGCCTACCTGCCGTACCACACGGACGCCGGCGACATGGTAGGCCTGCTCTGCCTGCGCCGGGGGTTCGAGGGCGGGCTGAGCAGCATCGTGAGCTCGGTGACGGTCCACAACGAGATCCTCGCGCAGCATCCCGAGTATCTCGGCCTGCTCTACAACGGCTTCTACTACATCCGTCGCGAGGCGGCGCTGACCGAGCGCGGCGTGTCCGAGCGGCCGATCCCCGTGTTCGGCAACAAGGACGGGGTCGTGAGCTGCCGCTACATCCGCAACCAGATCAATGCCGGCGCGGCGAAGCGCGGGGTGGAGCTGACGACCTTCGAGAAGGCGGCGCTCGACTTCCTCGACGAGCAGACGCGACGCGCCGACTTGCGGCTGGACATGGACCTGCAGCCGGGTGACATCCAGTTCATCAACAACTACACGATCCTGCACTCGCGCACCGAGTTCGTGGACGGCGCCGAGCCGCACCAGAAGCGGCACATGCTGCGCCTGTGGCTCAAGTTCCCGAATCCGTGGCCGCTCAGCGCGGAGTTTCCCACGCACCTCGGCTACAAGCCGGCGCAGGACACGCCCGTCCTCATCGAGGCGGAGGCCTGATCGCCATGCCCAAGGTCCTCACCGGAGCCCAGGTCCGCAGCTTCGAGCAGCAGGGGTTCCTGTCTCCCGTGCGCACGATGAGCACGGAGCGCGCCGCCGCGTATCGCGCGCGCTTCGAGTCGCTGGAGACGCGCTTCCCCGACGACATCAAGAAGATGAAGACGAAGTCGCACCTGCTCTGCCCGTGGGTGCTCGACATCGCCGAGGATCCGCACGTCCTCGACATCTTCGAGGACCTGATCGGCCCCAACCTTCGCTGCTGGAGCATGGCCTGGCGCGTGAAGAAGGCCGACGGGCAGACGTTCGCAGGCTGGCACCAGGACTCGGCGTACGGCGCGGCGCTCCCCGTCGTGCTGGGCGCCCTCGCGCTCTCGGACTGCGGAACGACCAACGGCTGCCTGCGCGGCATTCCCGGCTCGCACAAGTGGGGTATCCTCAAGCACGAGGAGAGCGACGATCCCCGGAGCATCCTGGCCCGGGGCCAGTACATCAGCCAGCCGTTCGACGAGTCCAAGGCGGTGGACTTCGTGCTGAAGGCCGGCGAGATGGCGATGTTCGACAACTCGCTCGTGCACGGCTCCGGGACCAACTTCGGTCCCGACCGCCGCTTCCTGCTGCTGGTCGAGATGCTGCCGACGTGGGCCAAGCCGCCGCGCATCCGCCAGTCAGCGCTACTGCTGCGCGGCACCGACACGTACGGCAACTTCGACGACGAGCAGCGCCCCGACGGCGAGTGGACCGAGCGGGCCGTCGCGAACTGGTCCGGCGTCGTCAACGCGCGCGCCCGGCTCATCTTCGAGGACAGCAAGATCGGCCCGAGCGTGGCCTACGGCGGCAAGCGTCCGGCGACATGAGCGCCGCCCCTTTCGCCTCACTGTGAGGGCCGGTCTCTGATGACCTACGAAGCGATCCGTCTCGAGCACGCCGACGGCGTGTCCACGATCACGCTCAACCGCCCGCCGGTCAACGCGGTATCGCCGACGCTCATGCGGGATGTGCTGGCGGCGGCGGATGAGCTCGAGGCCCGGGACGCCACCCGGTGCATCGTGCTCACCGGTTCGGGCACCAAGGCGTTCTCCGCCGGCGCCGATCTCTCCAGTGGCCCGCCCGCCGCCGACGAGGCGGTCCGCTTCCGCGAGCTGGGACGCAAAGTGGTCGACCGGCTGGAGACGATTCCCAAGCCGGTCATCGCGGCCATCCGCGGATGGTGCATCGGCGGCGGCTTCGCCATCGCCATGGCCTGTGACGTGCGCCTGGCCTCCTCAACGGCGAAGTTCCGCACCGGCGACGCGTACATCGGCGTCGTGCCGAGCTGGGGGATGAGCCTTGTCCGCCTCGCGCACTACATCGGGCGCAATCGCACGTTCGATATGCTGATGCTCGGCGAGGACATGAATGCGGAGGAGGCGCGTGACATCGGGCTCGTCTCGCGCGTGATCCCGGATGCGGGGTTCGATGCGGAGGTCGCGCGCCTCGCGACGCGCGTGGCGGGCGGGGCGCCGATCACGTTCCGGTCGGTCAAGGAGACGGTGCGCGCGCAGTACTGGCTGACGCCGGAAGCGGCGCAGGAGCTGGAGACGCGCTGGGCGGAGATCGGGAGCGCGTCGGACGACTTTCGCGAAGGCGTGGCGGCATTCCGCGAGAAGCGGGCGCCCCTGTTCAAGGGACGCTGACGTTCGGCATGCCGGCCTTCGTGTGAGGACTGCGCCGGCGCTGCACACCTCGGCGCTGAGCGGCGCGCGCGCGACGCCGCGCGTGGACATCGACCGCATCCTGCATCCGCGCTCGGTGGCGGTCTTCGGCGCCTCGGACAGCAAGGACAAGTTCGGCGGGCGCATCATGCACTTCCTGGTGCACCACGGCTTCGCGGGCGAGATCTATCCGATCAACCCGCGACGCAGCGACGTGGTCAGGCGCAAGGCCTACCCGTCGATCGCCGACGCGCCGGCGCCACCGGACGTCGCCATCCTCGCCGTGCCGGCCGACGCGCTGGTACCGAGCGTGACCGAGGCGGCGGAGGCGGGGGTCGGCTGCTGCGTCATCATCTCCACCGGCTTCGCGGAGGCGGGCGAAGAGGGCCGCGCGCGTCAGGCCGCGCTCGTGGACATCGCGCGCCGCACCGGCACGCGCCTCGTCGGGCCGAACTGCATGGGCCTCATCGTGCCCCACCATCACCTGGCGCTCTGCTCCTCGGTGGTGCTCGACACCGACCGCCTCAGGGACGGCGGCATCGGCCTCGTGAGCCAGAGCGGCGCGCTCATGGTGTCGATCTTCGACCGCGCCGCCGAGGACGGGATCGGCTTCCGTCACTGCGTGTCGCTCGGCAACCAGGTCGACCTGGAGATCTGCGACTTCGTGGAGTACATGGTCGAGGATCCGGGCACCGAGGCCATCTGCGTGTACGTCGAGGGCCTCCTCGACGGCGCGCGCTTCCGGCGCTGCGCGGCGGGCGCGCGCCAGGCGGGCAAGCCGCTGCTCATCGTTAAGACCGGACGGACGGCGGCCGGAGTCGCCTCCGCGCGGTCGCACACGGCGAGCCTCGCCGGCTCCTTCGACGTGTTCGCGGCCGTGTGCCGGGAGGAGGGCGCCGTGATCGCCCGTGATCCCGACGACATGGTCCGGGCCGCGCATTTCCTGGTCCGGCATCGCCGGCCTCGCCACGGCGGCGTCGGCATCCTCTCGTCCTCGGGCGGCGCCGCCGGCATCGCCTGTGATCGCGTGAGCGAGCTCGGCCTGCCGCTCGCCGTGCTCTCCCTCGCCACGCGCGCCCAGCTCGACGAGCTCCTCCTGCCGCCGCAGGCGACCAACCCGATCGACCTCGGCGGGCGCCGGAAGCCCGAGGACGTCGAGATCGCGGGGGAGGCGGCGCGCATCCTGTTCGACGATCCCGACGTCGCCTACGGCCTGGCAATCCTGACCTCGATGCCGTTCTTCGCCAGGCGGACGAAGCTGATCGGCGAGGCGGCGCAGGCCGCCGACAAGCCGGTGATGATGACGCTGACACCGGGGGCGGCCGCGAACGCGCCTCGCCAGGCGCTGCGCGACATCGGCCAATTTTACTTCGACCGCGCCGAGGACGCGTTGCGCGTGCTCGCGCTTCTCGCCGAGCACGACGCCCTGCGGGCCGCGCCCGTGTCGGCACCGGCGCGACCCCCCGGGGTGCCGGCCGCCGGCGCGATGCGTGCCGTCGGCGCGGGGCCTCTCGCGGAGGCCGAGGTCAAGCGGCTGCTCGGCGTGTACGGCGTGAAGGTCGCGCGCGAAGCGGCGGCGCCCACCGCCGCCGCCGCCGGCGAGGCCGCTGCCGGCCTCGGCTTTCCCGTCGTCCTGAAGGCGATCTCCCGCGACATCGTGCATAAGAGCGATGTGGGCGCGGTGCGGCTCGGCCTCGGCTCGGGCGACGCGGTGGCCACGGCCGCTCGCGAGATGGCCGCCGCCCTCGCGGACTCGGCGCCGAAGGCCCGGCTCGAGGGGTTCTCGGTGCAGGAGACAGTGGCGGGCGAGGCGGAGATCATCGTCGGCGCGCGGCGCGATCCGCAGTTCGGCCCCGTGGTGATGGTCGGGCTCGGCGGCATCGCGGTGGAGATCCTGAAGGACGTTGCGCTGGCGCCGGCGCCGGTGAGCGGGGCGCGCGCGCGGGTCATGCTCGGCTCGCTCGCCGCCGCGCCGCTCCTGCGGGGCGCGCGCGGGCGGCCGCCGCTCGACCTCGACGCCGTCGTCGACGCCGTGGTGCGCGTCTCCTGGCTCGCGGCGGACCTCGGCGCCCGGCTGGTCGATCTCGAGGTCAATCCGCTCATCGTGCGTCGGGCGAGGCAGGGAGCGGTCGCGGTGGACGGCCGCGGAACTCTCACGCACGATCACACAGAGGAGCTCCCGACATGAGCTGGAAGCGAATCCTGACGGCCGTGGTCGCGACGATGCTGCTCGCGACCGTCCCCGCCTCCGCACAGAACGTGCTGCGGATCGGGCTCAACGACGACCCCGACGCGCTCGATCCGACCATCAGCCGCGCGTACGTCGGCCGCCTCGTTTTCGCCGCGCTCTGCGACAAGCTGTTCGACGTCACGCCGGACCTCAAGATCGTCCCGCAGCTCGCCACCGGCTACGAGTGGGCGCCCGACAGCCGCTCGGTGGTGCTCAAGCTGCGCTCCGGCGTCAAGTTCCACGACGGCGAGCCCTTTAACGCCGAGGCGGTGCGCTTCAACATCGAGCGCCATCTGACCACGCCCGGCTCGTTCCGCAAGCCGGAGATCGGCGATATCACGAACGTCGACGTGCTCAACAACCTTACGGTCCGGATCAACCTCTCGCAGCCGCTGGTGCCGCTGCTGGCCGCCCTGACCGACCGCGCGGGCATGATGGTGTCGCCGAAGGCGGCCAAGGAGCTCGGGGACAAGTTCGGCACCCGCCCCGTGTGCGCGGGGCCGTTCAAGTTCGTCGAGCGCGTGGCGCAGGGCAGGATCGTGCTCGAGCGCTTCGCAGACTACTGGGACAAGTCCAGCATCCGTCTCGACCGCGTCGAGTTCGTGCCGATCACCGATTCGACCTCGCGCCTCGCCAGCCTGCGCTCGGGCGACTTGCACATGATCGAGCGCGTGTCGCCGACCGATCTCGGTGAGATCCGCGCCGACAGCCGGCTCAAGGTGGTCGGCGTGCCCGAGCTCGGCTACCAGGTGATCCCGTTCAACGTGAACAACGGCCCGAAGAGCAAGACGCTGGCAGACGTGCGCGTCCGGCAGGCGATCGACCTCGCCATCGACCGCGAGACGATCGTCAAGACAGTGTTCAACAACGAGTACATTCCCGGCAACCAGTGGGTCAGCCCGTCTAGCTTCTATTACAACGCCAAGCTCACCGTGAGGACACGGGACGTCGCGAAGGCCCGGCAGCTGCTGCGCGAGGCCGGCCAGCCGACTCTCACCTTCACGCTCATCCTGCCGCCGGAGCGCGACCGCCAGGAAGCGGCGCTCATCATTCAGGCCATGCTCGCCGAGGCGGGCATCACGATGAAGCTCCAGACGCAGGAAAACGTCACCATGCTCACGGCCGGCCGCCACGGTGACTTCGAGGCGTACTTCACGTTCTGGAGCGGCCGGCCGGACCCCGACGGCAACGTCTTCACCCACACCACGTGCAAGGGCGCCCAGAACGACTCGCACTGGTGCAACGCGGACTTCGACGCGCTCGTGACCAAGGCGCGGCACGTGGCCGATCCCGCCGAGCGCAAGAAGCTTTACGACCAGGCCACCGAAATACTCCTAAAGGAGGTGCCGCGCCTGCACCTATGGCACCGGCGCGTGTTCACCGGCTTCAGCGCGCGCGTGCAGGGCTTCACGCCGCACCCCGACGGGATCATCCGCCTCCGCGGGCTGACCCTGAACTGAGGCCCGACGGCCGGCGATGACGCTCTGGCTCTACATCGCGCGCCGGCTGGCCGTGCTCGTCCCCACGCTGCTCGTCGTGTCCGTGCTGATCTTCTCGCTCCAGCAGCTGCTGCCGGGCGATCCGGCGCTGGCGCTGGCGGGTGAGGAGCACGACGCGGCCGTGGTGGCGGCGATCCGCGCGAGGTACCATCTCGACCGCCCGCTCGCCGTGCAGTACGGGATCTGGATCGGCAATGTCCTGCGCGGCGACTTCGGCGAGTCGCTGCGCAACCGCATCCCCGTCGCCGAGCTGCTCGCGAGCAAGCTGCCGGTGACGGTAGAGCTCGCGATCTGCTCGATGCTGATAGCGCTCGTTATCGGGCTGCCCGCCGGCATCGTGTCCGCCGCGCGCAAGGGCACTGCCGTCGACGCCGCCGCCAACCTGGTCGCTCTGTCCGGGCTGTCGGTGCCGCATTTCTGGCTCGGCATCATGCTGATCCTGCTCTTCGCCGTGCGCCTGGGCTGGCTGCCGGCCTCCGGCTACGTGCCGCCATGGGAGAGCCTGTCGCGGAACTTCCTGACGATCCTGCTGCCCTCGTTCGTGCTCGGCACCGGCGTGGCCGGCGTGATGATGCGCCACACGCGCAGCGCCATGCTGCAGACGCTCGACGCCGACTACGTGCGAACGGCGCGGGCCAAGGGCGTCCCCGAGCGGCTGGTCGTGCTCAAGCATGCGCTCCGGAACGCGCTGATCCCGGTCATCACGCTTGGCGCCATCGAGTTCGGGCGCCTGCTGTCGGGCGCCGTGCTGACCGAGCAGATCTTCGCGATCCCCGGGTTCGGCAAGCTGCTCGTGGACGGCGTGTTCAACCGCGATTACGCTGTCGTGCAGGCGGTCGTCCTCGTCTCCGCGAGCCTCTACCTGGTCCTAAACCTGCTCGCAGACATCCTCTACTTCGTCGTCAACCCTCGCCTGCGGGGCACAGCGTGACGGACGCCACCGGCGTCGTCGCGGCGCCGGCCGTGCAGGACACCCGGCGATATCACGCGCTCAAGCGCCTGGCGCGCCGGCCGGCGGCGGTGATCGCCGCGCTGGTCGTGCTGGGCTTCATCGTCATGGCGGTCGGCGCTCCGCAGATCGCGCCGTTCGACCCCATCACGCCCAACTTCCTCGCCGTGCGCAAGCCGCCGTCGAGCCTCTACCGGCTCGGCACGGATGAAGTCGGCCGCGACGTGCTCTCGCGCCTCATTTGGGGCGCGCGCGCCTCACTCCTGGCCGGGGTCATACCGGTCGGCATCGCGCTCGCCGTCAGCATTCCGCTCGGGCTGCTGTCGGGATACGCCGGTGGCTGGGTCGATGGGGTTATCATGCGCATCGTCGACGCGATGCTGGCCATCCCATTTTTGATCGTGGCCATCGCGCTGGCCGCCTTTCTGGGGCCGAGCCTCACCAACGCGATGATCGCGATCGGGATCGCCGCGCTGCCGACGTTCCTTCGGCTGGCGCGCGGCACCGTGCTCACGATCAAGACGGAGGAGTACGTCGAGTCGGCGCGTGCCCTCGGCTGCTCGGCGCACCGCATCGCCACGCGTCACATCTTCCCCAACATGCTGCCGCCGATCTTCATCCAGTCGTCCATCACGGTGGCGGCGGCGATCATCGCCGAGGCGAGCCTGTCGTTCCTCGGGCTCGGCCAGCAGCCGCCTGCGCCATCGTGGGGCTCCATGCTCAACACGGCTCAGCGCTACCTCTCGCAGGCGCCGTGGATGGCCCTCTACCCGGGGCTCATGATCTTTGTCATCGTCATGGCCCTCAATGTCCTTGGCGACGGGCTGCGCGACGCCCTCGACCCGCGACACCAGTGACCAAGGCGTCCTCACCGACGAGCTCGATCTGGATGAAGCCGTCGACCGGTCGGCGCACGTTGATCCCCTCCGCGCGAAGGCTTATGCTGTGCGGGCTGGTCACTCCTTCGGCGAAGGTGGCGCATGCGATTCGGCTGGTTGACGCTCGGGCTTTCCCCCTCTCCCGAAGGAGACTACGCCGCGATCCTCGAGCAGCTCTCGCAGGCGTGCTTCGCGGAGACGGCGGGCTTCGACGGCATCTGGCTCACCGAGCACAACTTCACGGGCGAGAGCGTCTACTGCGATCCCATCCCGTTCGCCAGCGTCGTGGCCGCGCGCACGTCGCGGATCCGGATCGGCTTCGCTGTGATCCAGCTCGCCCTGCGCCACCCGATCCGTCTCGCGACCCAGCTCGCGCTCCTCGATAACCTCTCCGACGGCCGGCTCGACGTCGGCGTCGGGCACGGGACCAACTACAACGAGTACGAATTCGTCGGCTACGGGCTCCGGAGCGACGACAGCCGGGCGCGGATGGAGGAGACGCTCGACGTGATGATCCGCGCGTGGACGGAGGCGCCGCTGGTCCACGAGGGGAAGTTCTACCAGCTCCGCCTGCCCGCGCTCCGCCCGCGTCCTCGGCAGCGGCCGCACCCGCCGATCTGGCGCAGCGTCTCGTCCGCGGGCTCGGTGCGCGAGTGCGGCCGGCTCGGCGCGCCGATCATGACGGCGCGCATCCCGCTCTCGACCGTGCCGGAGCGGCTCGCGCTCTACGAGGCCGGTCTCGCCGAAAGCGGCCTCGACGCCACTGCGCAGCGGCGGCTCCGAGAGCAGGCGGCGGTGTGGCGCTTCGTCCACGTCGCCGAGAGCCACGCGCAGGCCGAGGACGAGCTCGCTGCGGCGCTCCGGGAGACGCGCCGGCACATGATCCTTGCCCGCGTGACGCACAATCCCGCCGACTTCCACGTCCCCACATCGCGCGTCAACCCGTGGAACGATCCGCTCGTCTCCGACGAAGACGGCGTCCGATACGCGCTCGAAGCCGCTACGCTCTACGGCACCGCGCGGCGTGTCGCCGATCAGGTGGCCGAGATGAGGGACGCGGGCGTGCATCACATCTTCTGCCAGATGTCCTACGGCTACCTACCACACGCGACAATCATGGAGTCCATGCGGCGCTTCGGCGAGCACGTCATGCCGAAGTTCCGCTGACCGAGGTTCTGTTTACTTATTAACCCGCATTTTCATTTTGAAAGGCGAACGGATCGGACCATAATCGCGTAACACCCGCAAGAAATGCGGCTCGCGGCGGCTCCTCGCTGGTCCGGAGGGCATCATCCAGTGGGTGACGCGACATCTGGCCCGGTTCGCCTCTCGTTCAATCCCCAACTTCGCGTCGAATTCCAGGGCGCCACGGTCACCTCAGACGCAGGGCTGTTACTGCCGCGTGAGTTGGACGAGCGCCTCGGCCTGAACATGCTGATTGAGCGGCACCTCACGGATCCGCGCACCGGACACAACCGCCAATTTCCTGTATCGGACCTTTTCCGCCAGTCCATCTACAGCCGCTTGGCGGGCTACGAGGACACTAACGACGCCGAGCGGCTGGCCGAGGACCCGACGTTTCGGATGCTGGCCTCGCGCGAGCGGCGGGACACGAGCGTCGCGCTCACCTCGACGCTCCACTGGTTCGAAACGGACGTCCTCACAGAGGAACGAAACTACCAAGGACTTGCCCACCTCAACATGGCACTGATCCAGCATGCTTCGACGCGATCATCGAACCGGCTGGTAACGCTCGATATCGACAGCTCCGAGAGTCCAGTCCACGGGGCGCAAGAGCAGTCCACCTACAATGGCCATTTCGAGTCCGTCTGCTACCATCCCCTGTTCGTCTTCAACCCGGACGGCGACTGCCTCGCTGCCAAGCTCCGGCCGGGCAACGTCCCCAGTGCGCACGGGTGGGACGACGTGCTCCTCCCCATCATTGACCGGTACCACACGCACGGCCAGACCGTCGTCGTCCGCGCGGACGCAGCGTTCGCCTTGCCCGCCCTCTATGAGGCGCTGGAACGCCGCGGGGTGAAGTACGCGATCCGCCTGCCGGCCAATGACGTGCTCGAGCGCGCATCGAGGATCTGCTCACGCGGCCCCGCGGCCGACCGAGCCACGCGCCGCTGGTCCGCTATCGGAGCTTCGAGTATCAGGCGGCGTCGTGGGACCGGCCGCGGCGCGTGATCGCCAAGATCGAGCATCACGTCGGCGAACTGTTTCCCCGGGTGGGCTTCATCGTCACGACGCTCACGGGGACGAACCGGGCGGTCGTCCGCTTCTACAACCAGCGCGGGACGGCGGAGTAGTGGATCAAGAAGGGTAAGGAAGCCCTCCACTGGACCCGGCTCTCCTGTCACCGGTTCCGGGCCAACGAGGTCCGCCTGCTCCTCGGCGTGATCGGCTACAACCTCGGCAATCTGCTCCGCCGGCTGGTCTTGCCGCTCGCCATCCAGAGTTGGTCCCTGACGAGCCTGCAGCAACGGCTCTTCAAGACCGGTGGCCGCCTCATTCGGCATGCCCGATACTTCGTCCTGCAGCTGGCCGAGAGCTACTTGACATCGACGCTCTTTCGGCAAATCCTTGGGCGCATCGCGCGACTCGGGTGGCACCCGACGTGATCGGGCGGACGGCTCAGACGGGGAGCCGGATCGGCGCCGGCGGGGGTGTCCCTCCGGTGGGTGGTCACGGGCAGCGAGTGTTCCGAGGATGGGGGATCGGCGCGCAGGCGCCCCGAGAACGACCCGTGTCACCCGTTGCGGAGGCCCTGCAATGGTGGATCGAGCGTTCCGTCGCCACTCGGCAGTGGGAGACCAAGGGGAAAATCAGTCCATATCGCAAATCCCAGTTAAAACCACGAATGGAGACGATCATGCTGTGGGTTAAAACGTTCCGGCTGGCCGTCATCATCGTGATCATCGGTGGCCTCCTCATGCCAGCGCGTGCTGCCGAGTCGCCGCAGACGCGTCAACTGCGTGTGAATGGCGCCGACCTCTCCTACCTCGACGAGGGTACGGGCGCTCCAGTCGTCTTTGTGCACGGCAGCTTCGCCGACCTGCGCTTCTGGGAGCCGCAACGCCAAGCGATTGCGCAGCAGTACCGCTTCATTGCTTACACGCGGCGGTATCACGGCACGACCCCGTGGGCCGACGAAGGGGGAAACTATTCTGCAGCGACTCATGCCGCGGATCTTACCGCCTTCATTCGTCAGTTGAACGGCGGCACGGTCCACCTCGTCGCGCTCTCCTATGGCGGGCTTCTTGCCACCTTGGTGGCGTCGGAACACCCAGAACTCCTGCGCAGCGTCACGTTAGCGGAACCCATAATTGGAGCGCTCTTGGCAAACACCCCGGAAGGCAAGTCTGCGCTCGCCGACCAGGGTAAAACGGTGGCCGCGGTCGCCGGGGCAGTCAAGGCTGGAGATTCCGTACAGGCCAGCAAGCTGTTCTTTGAGGCGGCGAACAACCAAGGCGCCGGCGCCCTCGAAAAGCAGCCAGAGGCTATACGTCGGATGATCCTGGATAACGCCAGGACAGTCCCACTGATGATAGCCGCGCCTGCGGCGCCAGCGGTCTCCTGCGCCAGCCTTGGCGGCGTGAAGGTGCCGACCTTCGTCGTGGGTGGGGAGCAGACCGCGCGATTTTATTCTCTGATCAACGAGGAAGTCGTGCGGTGCACGCCCGGCAGCCGCATGGTGAGGATTCCCCACGCCACGCACTGGATGTCCATGCAGAATCCAGCGGCATTCAACGAGGCGCTATTGCAGTTCCTGGCGCAGCATTGAGCCGCAAAACGGCGCTTAATCCAGATGTGGAATTAAAGAAGAAGGTAGTTGATCGTGGAACAAAATTCGGCAATTCCCAGGTGCCACTCTCTTGAGCCAGGGCGGCGCTTGGCGCGGCCAGTAGAAGCAACGCAGCGATCAACAACGCCAATCCGCCATTAAAGGAGGAGTGTGATGGCTGTCTCCGTAGGGTTCATCGGTGTCGGGAACATGGGCAATCCGATGGCGGGCAACGTGTTGAAGGCTCTCTTCCCGATGACGGTCTTCGACACAAACCCCAAGGCGATGGAGAACCTTGTCGAGGCCGGAGCCCGTCGAGCCGGCTCGGCGCGCGAGGTCGTCGACCAGTCCGAGATCGTGCTGACCTCGCTGCCGGCCTCCCCCGATGTGGAAGCGATGTATCTCGAGCCCGGCGGCTTGGTGGAGCGCGCCAAGCCCGGGACGATCCTCATCGACCTGAGCAGCGTCCTGCCCTCGACGCCGCGGAAGATCGAGCCCCGCGCGAAAGCTCGCGGCGTGTACTTCCTCGAAGCGCCGGTGAGCGGCGGCGTGAGCGGTGCGCGGGCGGCCACGCTGGCGATCATGGTCGGCGGCGACGCGGAGCCCCTGGCGCGCGCCCAGCCGGTCTTGCGCGCCATCGGCCCGAACATCTTCCACGTCGGACCTGTCGGCGCCGGCAACACCATGAAGGCGATCAACAACATGATGGCCTGCGTCAACGGCGTCGCGATGATGGAAGGCCTCGTGCTCGGCGTGAAGGCGGGCCTCGACCCGATGACGATCTACGAGGTGGTCAAGGCGAGCAGCGGGGGCAGCAAGGCGCTCGAGCGCATCCCGCGCGCGTTGATCCCGAGAAATTTCGAGCCGGGCTTCAAGGTGGCGCTGATGAACAAGGATCTCGAAACGTTCAACACCATCGCCAAGGAGCTCCACGTGCCGGTCAGCTTCTCGAACGTCGCCCAGCGCTACCAGCAGGCGGCAATGGCAGCCGGGCTGGCCGAACAGGACACCAGCGTGGTCTTGACGATCATCGAACGACTGGCGGTCGCGCAGGTCCCCCGTGGCGAGCCACCGAAGGAATAGCGCTCTCGACCACATCGTGCTGGCGCTCAGCCTCGTGGCGGGAGTAGAATCGCCGGCACCCAGGTGGGCGCGGCCGGACAACGCGGGATAGCCAGGAGGGCGTGATGAAAGACGGGCTCAGGTTCGTGGACTGCGACATGCACATCATGGAGCCGCCCGATCTCTTCGAGAAGTACCTCGACCCCACGTTCCGGAGCCGCGTGAGCCTGCCGATCGGCGCCGACGGCCGTCCCAAGCGCGGCACGATCGTCATCGACGGCCTGCCGACGACGATGGACGCCGAGCTCCAGCAGCACCGCAAGCGGCGCCAGCCGGGCCCGAGCCACAGCACGCAGCCGCTCTCGGGCTCGCGCGCGTATGGCGACACCGGGCCCCTCGACTTCGCGATCAAGCGCGACTACGACCCCGTGGCGCAGCTGATCGGCATGGAGATGGAGGGTGTGGACATCGCCGTCCTCTACCCGACCACGGGGCTGAGCCTGCTGGCCCGTGACAACATGGACCCCCAACTCTCGCTCGCGCTCTGCCAGGCCTACAACAACTGGATCCACGAGTTCTGCCGCCACAGCCCCGACCGGCTCAAGTTCGTCGCCATGCTGCCGCCCCACGAGGTGCACCTGGCCTGCGCGGAGCTCCTGCGCTGCGTGCGCGAGCTGGGCGCCGTGGGCTCGTTCGTCCGCCCGAACCTCGTCAACGGGCACTACTGGCACTCCAACTACTGGGACCCGCTCTACTCCATGCACGAGGCGCTGGACGTCACCTGGGGCTTCCACGAGGGCACTGGCGCCTGGTACTCGCACATGAACGTGCTCTACGGCGAGAACCGCTTCTACCGCCACGTCGCCAGCCACTGGATCGAGATGCAGCAGGCGCTGATCGCCATGATCGTGGGCGGCGTCTTCGAGTTCCACCCCAAGCTCCGCGTGGGCTTCCTCGAGGCGCAAAATTCCTGGGTGCCGGGTCTCCTGTCGCGCATCGAGTGGGACTATCCGCAGTACCGGGACTCCCACGCCCCGTACCTCGCGCTCACGCCGAAGGAGTACTTCCGGCGCAACTGCTGGGCCGCCGTCGAGGGGAGCGAGCCGGAGATCGAAGCCACGGCGGGGCTGATCGGCGGCGATCGCATGTGCGTCTCGACCGACTACCCGCACTTCGATTCCAACTTCCCGAACGTGTCGAGCAATGTGCTGAGCCGCGTGCCGCGGGAGATCGCCGCGCAGATCCTGCTGGGAGGCGCGGGCCTCTACGCCTTCACCGAGGCCCACTTCGCCAAGGCCGACGCGGCGGCGAAGCGCGCGCCGGCGGCCGTCCCCGTCGGAGCCTAGAGCAGCAGATCGGCGACGAGTAGGATGGGCCGGGAGGAATGGCCAGCCAGGTAGTCGCCGGGCTGGAACACGGCGCGATCCACGAGCCGCTCGTATTCCACCCGTGCCCAACGCTTGGTCGGAACCGGCGTCGCATCCGTGTCGGTCAGGCGAAGCCCCAACGGCGCCGTTCCGGCTCTTGACGTCTAAACGTCAAAACGCTAGAATGTTCGCATGACCAATCCAAAACGCGCGACCGTGTATTTTGATGCGGATATTCACCGGGCCCTGCGGCTCAGGGCGGCGGCGTCCGATCAGTCCATCTCGGACATGGTGAACGAGGCCGTGAAGTTGACCTTGGCGGAGGACGCGGAAGATCTGGCGGCGTTTGGCGAGCGCAAGCGGGAGCCGAATCTCGACTTCGAGCAGTTCGTGAAGGCTCTCAAGCGGCGTGGCAAGCTATAGGGTCCTGATCAAGTCTTCCGCGGCCGAGGAGATCGAGGCCGTTGATCAAAAGAAGGACCGTCAGCGCATCGTGGCCGGCATCCGTTCGCTGGCCGATGATCCTCGGCCGCCTGGTTGCGAGAAGCTCGCCAGCGAGGCCGACCGGTATCGTATAAGAGTGGGCCGGTATCGAGTCATCTACTCAGTCGGGGACGGGGAGCTGCTCGTCGTTGTGGTCCGGGTTGGGCATCGCAAGGACGTCTATCGATGAGTTGCGAGAGGATGTCCTCGAGGCGCTCGAGCTCCGGCACGCTCGTAGACGACGCGGCCACCCGCGACGGTGAGGTCGGCCACGATGCCCGGCAGGCGCTCCTCGGGCACCGTCGGGATGTGCGAGCTCCACGATTTCACGAGCATCACGTCCGAGGACCTCACCGAAGTGTTCGCCACCGCCGCAAGGAAGCCAAGGCCATGGCCGCGGCCAATCCCGTGCTGGGCCGGCTCCACGACCACCCGGATCTGCCGATCCCCGTCGTCGAGACTCCGGACTGCTTCGACATCGCGGTCGTGGACGGTGCCGCCGGGCGGGGCGCCTACTTCTATGGCGCGGGCGAGCCCGTCACGATGCCCGTCGAGGAGTGATCCGGCCGGCGAGCACCTGAGCCCCGCGGACCCTTAGGGGACCAGCACGATCTTGCCGTGGTGGCCCGGCTCCATCACCGCCTCATGGCTGCGCGCCGCCTGGGCGAGCGGCAGCTCCTGGGCGATGACCGGGCGGAGGGTGCCGTTGCGCAGTCCCTCCACGAGGGCGGCGTGGATGCCGGCGAGCTGGAGCGGGCTGGCGTGGTAGAGCGCCATGCCCAGGATGGCCGCGTCCTTGTTCATGGCCAGGCGGGCGTTGATCTCGACCGTGCCGCGGTTGCCGATGACGACGATGCGCCCGCGCATGGCGATGACGCCGAGGTCCTTCTGGAGATTTGCGTTGGCCAGCATCTCCATGATGATGGCCGGCCCCTGCCCGCCGGTGAGCCGGACGCACTCGTCGAGGTAGCCCGGGGCGCCGTGGTCGAGCACGTGGTGGGCGCCCTGCTCGAGCACCATGCGCCGGCCCCGCTCGGTGCCCGCGGTCCCGATCACGGTGAGGCCGCGCGCGCGCGCAAGCTGCACGGCGCCGATGCCCACGCCGCCGCTGGCGCCGTGGACGAGGACGGTCTCGCCCGCCTCGGCGTGCGCGCGATGGAAGAGCGCGTGGTAGGCCGTGGCGTAGGGGACGTTCATCGCCGCCCCCTGCGCGAAGCTGGCGTTGGCGGGCAAGGGATGCACCTGGCCCTGGTCGCAGAGGCAGAACTCGGCGTAGGCGCCGCTCACCGTACCGCCCACGTAGACGCGATCGCCGACCTTCACGGCCGTTACCCCGGGGCCGACCGCCTCCACAACCCCCGCCGCATCCGCGCCCGGCGTATAGGGCAGCTTGGGCCCGCGTTTGTCGGTGTTCGCGCGCAGGTAGGTGTCCACGGGGTTCACGCCGACGGCGTGGTTGCGCACGAGGACCTGGTTCGGCCCCGGCTGGGGCGTCGACACCTCCTCCACCTTCAAGACGGAGGGGCCGCCGTACTCGGAGACGCGGATCGCCTTCATGATGATGACTCCTTTCAAAGCCGACCGCCTCGCAGGCTGATGAACTCGCCGGTGAGGTAATCGGGCGCCTCGGCAACGAGGAACCGTACCACACGGGCGACTTCCTCCGGCCTGCCGAAGCGCCCGATGGGGAACTGGGCCAACACACGCGCGCGCGCCGCGGCATCGGGGGCGACCGCATCCAGCATCTCGGTCTCGATGACCGACGGCAGCACCGCGTTGACCGCGATCCCCTCGCGGGCCAGCTCGCGGGCCGCCTTGACCGTGAGCGCGAGCATTCCCGCCTTGCTGGCCGCGTAGTGCGCGCCGATGGCCCCGCCCGTGTGCGCCGCGCCCGAAGAGATGTTCACGATCCGTCCTCCACCGGCCGCCTGGAGCCGCGGAATGGCGGCGCGCATGCAGAAGAATGCGCCGTCCAGATTCACGGCCAGCGTGCGCCGCCAGGTCTCGTCGTCGATGTCGGTCAGCCGATCGACCCGCCGGCCGATCCCGGCGTTGTTCACCAGGGCGTCGAGGCGACCGAATCGCTCGTCGACGGCCGCGAACATCCGCGCCACAGCCGCGGCGTCGCTGACGTCCGCCTGCAAGGCGACCGCCGTCCCGCCCCCGGCGGTGATGGCGGCCGCTGTGGCGTCGGCATCCCTCCAGCGCGACGCGAAGTTGACTACGACGGCATACCCGGCTGCGGCCAGGGTCTCGGCGATGCTTCGCCCGATACCGCGCGAGCCTCCGGTCACCAGCGCCACCTTGCTCATGACCGTCGAGTATACGTCTTCGCCCATGCCCGCCGGTCTCGGCCGGCGCGTGGTCGTTCTTCACTTTCCCGCGAGGCCTGCCCGGAGGATACTTGCTCCCGTGGCCCAGGTGACAATCCGCCAGCTGACAGTCGTCGACCGGGGCGCCGCGGTAGACGTGATCAACACCGCCGCGCGCTGGTACCGGGACTTCCTCCCGCCCGATGAGCTCCACGAGTCGGAGATGACGGCTGCCCAGTGGGATGACGAAGCCCGGCGCCTCACCTGGTACGGCGGATTCCTGGACGGCGTCCTGGTCGCCGTGATGGGGCTCGAGTATGCCCGCGACGCGGCGCTCCTGCGCCACGCCTACATCTTGCCGGAGCACCAGCACCACGGCATCGGGCTACGCCTGGCCGAGCACCTGGAGAGCGTGGCGCGGCGGGACGGCGCGGCGCTCGGTATCCGCCGGATCATCGTGGGGACCTACGCGCGGAACTACAAGGCCCGGGGCGCGCTGGAGAAGGCGGGCTACCGCCTCTCGGAGGACTCCGGGGCGATCCTGCGCGAGTACTTCGCCATCCCGGAAGACCGGCTCCGCGCCTCTGTCACCTACGAAAAGCCCACCTAAGGAGAAACCATGTCACGCCGTGCCGAGATCGCCATGTCACCCGAGGAGCTGCGCGCCTTTCTCGACCAGAAGCTCACGCTGACCTGCGCCACCATCGGGTCCAATGGCCGGCCGCACCTCATGCCGCTCTGGTACATCCGCCAGGGCGATGTGATCGCCTGCTGGACCTACGGCGCCTCCCAGAAAGTGAAGAATCTCGAGCGGCTTCCCCAGGCAACCGTGCAGGTGGAGGCGGGAACGACATACCAAGAGCTGCGCGGCGCCATGCTCGACTGCGACGTGGAGATCGTCCGCGGCCGCGAGGCCATCCTCGACATCGGCGTAGCGCTGGCCTACCGCTACGGGCAGGCTCCCGCCGGCGCAGCGCCCGAGTTGGTCCGGGCGGGGGCCGAGAAGAGCGGGGCCAAGCGCGTGGGCCTGCGCTTCCGCCCCACGCGCATCGTCTCGTGGGATCACCGCAAGCTTGGCGGTGGCTACTAGCCTTTGAGACCGCTCACCCGCACGCCTTCGACGATGCGCCGGTTCGCGACCAGGAACACGATGAGAAGCGGCAAGGCGCTCAGCGTGGCGCCCGCCATGATGGGACCGTACGACTCGGAGCTGTAAGCGCTCCGGAGTAGCGCCAGCGCGACGGGCAGCGGGAACATCTCAGGCTTGTTCACCGCGATGAGCGGCCAGAGGAAGTCGTTCCAGGCCGATCGAAACGCGAAGATGGCCAGCGCGCCGAGCACCGGCTGGGAGAGCGGCAGGATGATACGCGTGAAGATCCGCCATGGGCCGGCGCCGTCGATCCGCGCCGCGTCCTCCAGCTCGGTCGGCAGCGTGAGGAAGAACTGGCGGAGGAGAAAGACCCCGAATGCGAAGGTCATCGCGGCCTCCGGGACGATCAGCCCCTGGTACGTGCTCAGCCAGCCCAGGCGCTGCGTCAGGATGTACTGCGGCACGAGGAGGACGGCGTTCGGGATCATGAGGCTTCCCACCAGCAGCGCGAAGATCACGTCGCGGCCGGGGAAGCGCATCCGCGCCAGCGGGTAGGCCGTCGTGGCGCTCGCGAACAATACGACAACGACCGAGCCCAGCGACACGATCGTGCTGTTGAGAAACGCGCGGCCGATGCGCGCGGTCCGCGAGCTGCTGAAGAGAACCTCGCCGTAGTGTGCGAGCGTCGCGGGCCACGGGATCCACTCCGGCGGGACGCGGATGATGTTCGCGGTGGGCTTGAGCGAGGTGACCAGGACCCAGAGGGCGGGCAAGAGCCACAGGATCGCGCAGGCGACCAAGAGCGCGGTCACTATTCCACGGCGCGAGCGCATCGTGTCAGTACTGGGTGTGGCCGCGCAGCAGCCGGAACTGGAGGAGAGAGAAGACCAGGATCACCACGAAGAGCACCCACGCCATCGCGGAGGCCGAGCCGAACTGGAAGAAGTTCTGGAAGGCCGTCTCGTAGAGATGCTGGACCACGGTGCGCGTGGCGTCGCCCGGACCGCCCTGCGTGAGGATGAACACCTGCCCGAAGATTTGGAAGGATCCGATAATGTGCGTGACGAACACGAAGAGGAACACCGGGCGGAGCAGCGGCAGCGTGATGGCCCAGAAGCTCCGCCACCCGCCGGCGCCGTCGAGGGCCGCGGCCTCGTAGAGCTCGCGGGGGATGTCCTGGAGCCCCGCGAGATAGATGACGAGGTAGTAGCCCGTCACCCACCAGACGGAGGTCAGGATGATCGCCCACATGGCGGTGGACGGGTCCGCGAGCCAGGAGCGGGCCGGGAGCCCGAGCGACTTCAGGTAGTAGTTCAGCGGCCCGACGACGGGGTCGAGGAGCCAGAGCCACGTGAGCCCCACCGTGACCACGGACAGCGTGAACGGGAAGAAGAACGCCCCGCGGAGAAACGTGCGCAGCGACATGCCGCGGTTGAGCGCGACCGCGAGCACCAGCGGGATGGCCAGGATGGGCAGCGTGCTGGCGATGCTATAGAACGCGGTGTTCACGAGGCTCACGTGGAAGCGCGTGTCCTCGAGGAGCTTTCCGTAGTTGGCGAGCCCGACGAACGCGTACTGCGCGCGCCCCAGCCGGGCGTTGGTGAAGGACAGGCGAAGGCCGTCGAGGAGCGGGTACAGGCGGAAGGCGGCGAACAGCGCGAGCCCGGGCAAGAGGAAGAGGTACGGAGTCAGCGCACCTCTCCGTCTCACTGACTGGTCCGTTCTAGTCGGGCAGAGCGTTGATCTGGCGCGCCAGATCCGTCATCGCCGCGGCCGCGGGCTTCTGCGCGATGTAGACGTTCTCGATCACCGGGCGCGTGAGGTTCTCCGCGGCGACCCACTTCGGCGTCGGCTGCCCGCCCTGCCAGTTCGGCGCCTGGGCGAGGAGCGTGCGCAGCACGGGGTCGCTGGTGATCCGCGGGTCCGAGTGCGCCTTTCTGAGCGCCGAGACCTGCCCGGCCCGGAGCGTCCACTCCGCCACGTGATCGCTCATCCACCGCATGTAGGCCCACGCGCCGTCGCGCTTCGCGGCGTCCGCCGCCTTGGGCTTGGGGAACGTGAATTGGTGCGGCATCGTCCAGACGACCGGCTGCTTGAAGAGCCGGGGCACCGGGGCCACGGTGAAGTCCACCTTCGCCTCGCGGAGACCGGTGAAGTTCCACGAGCCGGCGATCCACATGCCGAGTTTGCCCGCGATGAAGGCGTCCCGGCAGTTGGCGTTGGCCGGAAGCGCGATCTTGTGCTGGGCGTAAATCGCGCCCCAGAACTCGGCGACCTCGACCGCCGCGGGCTCCGTCAGCGCGGCGCGCTTGAAGTCCGGCGTGTAGACGTTGGCTCCGTTCTGCCAGAGGAGGTTCTGAAAGCCCCAGGTGTACTTGCCCGGGTTCAGGGTGCCGATGGTGAATCCGTACGTGTCGCCCTTGGTGATCTGCTTGGCCATCGCCAAGAGCTCTTCGCGGTTCGCTGGCACCTTCGGCTTGCCGTCGGCCGCGACGAGACCCGCGTCGCGCATCACCTTCACGTTGAGGTACAGAATGTGCTGCGGGACGTCGAGCGGGATCGCGTATCGCTTGCCCTGGTAGAGGCCTCCCTGCCAGGTCGAAGGCAGGTACTCGTCGCCCCGGAACCCCTTCCCCACCGCCGCGGCGTCGTCGATGGCCTCGAGAACGCCGTCGTTGGCGAAGTGCGACACCTCGACGGTGTGGATCAGCGCGAGGTCCGGGCCTTGTCCGGCGGGCACCGACACCTGGAGCTTGGCGTAGAGGTCCGCCCACGGGATGCGCTGCTGCTCGACGCGGATGCCCGTCTCCTTCGTGAACTGGTCGATCAGCTCGTCCATGACCTTGCCGTCCGCGCCGGTGAGCCCGTTCCAGTACGAGATGGTCGGCTTCGACTGGGC
Organism: Candidatus Methylomirabilota bacterium; assembly: GCA_035936835.1. Lineage (NCBI taxonomy): Bacteria > Methylomirabilota (SeqCode) > Candidatus Methylomirabilota bacterium. The sequence continues at coordinate 83,491 of DASYVT010000215.1, forward strand.
GGACGCGCGGCGAGCGACAACGGGAAGCGCAACGGCGGCGCCTGCGGCGGCGCGGAGAAACGCACGACGATCGAGCTTGACCGATGACCGGTTCATAGAGCCTCCTCGGCCTCTGATCGAGGCCGGAGGCACTATAGCGAGCCCGTCCGTCCCAAGTCAACACGCCCCGCGCGCGCCATTGACAGCCCCCGGTCCGTTCCCTAGACTTGCCGGGCCATGGCGCGGATCGGCATCGACCTCAGTCGTCGCATCGGACACGTTGACCGGCGCATCTTCGGCAACTTCATCGAGCACCTCGGCCGCTGCATCTACGGGGGCGTCTTCGACGAGGGCTCGCCGCTCAGCAATGCGAACGGCTACCGCCTCGATGTCCTCGACGCGGTCCGTCCGCTCCGCGTGCCCGTCCTCCGCTGGCCCGGTGGGAACTTCGTCAGCGGCTATCACTGGCTCGACGGCGTCGGGCCCGTCGCCGACCGCCCGCGCCGCAGCGAGCTGGCCTGGTACGCCGAGGAGTCGAACCGCTTCGGCACGAACGAGTTCATCGAGTACTGCCGCGTCATCGGCGCCGAGCCGTACATCTGCGTGAACATGGGCACGGGCACCATGGACGAGGCGCAGTCCTGGGTGGAGTACTGCAACGGCACGGGCAACACGTCGTGGGCGAACCTGCGCCGGGCGCACGGCTATCCCGAGCCCCACCGCGTGCGCTACTGGGGCCTCGGCAACGAGATGTACGGGGGCTGGCAGATCGGGAGCCTCAGCGCCGAGGACTACGTGAAGAAAGCGCGCACCCTGGCGCTCGTCATGAAGCGCACGGATCCCACGATCGAGCTGATCGGCTGCGGCCACAATGGATGGAGCGACTGGGACGCGGTGGTGCTCGAGGGCCTGGCGCCGATCATCGACTACCACAGCATCCACCTCTACACGGGCCACCCCGATCACTACACGACGGTCTTCCAGTCGCACCAGGCCGAGCGGGCGGTCCGGATCTGCGAAGCGCTCATCGAGCGGGTCCGTCACGCCCAGCGCATCGCGCATCCGATCCACATCGCGTTCGACGAATGGAATGTCTGGTACCGCACGCGGAGCCACGAGGATCGGGTCGGCGGCGTCGAAGAGCGCTACAACCTCTCGGACGCCCTGGCGGTGGCGACATACCTGAACGGATTCATCCGGCATTGTCGTACCGTTCGGCTCGCCAACTTCGCCCAGCTCGTCAACGCGATCGCCCCGATCTTCACGAACGCGGGGGGGCTCTTCCTGCAGACCATCTACCATCCGCTGCGGCTGTACGCCGAGCACACGCTCGAGACGGCCCTCGACGTCCACGTGGACTGCCCGACCTACGATCTGCCGCCCGGGCGGGAGGACGAGGGGGACGGACGCGTGCACCACGTGGCCGATCTCGGCCCATTCGCGATGCTGGACGCCTCAGCGACCTGCGACGTCGCCGCCGGCACGCTCACGCTTGCCGTCGTCAATCGCGACCGGGATCGCAGGCATGCGGCGATGATCGATCTTGCGGGCGCGGAGGTCAGCGGAGCCGTCCAGGTGTCGGAGGTCAACGGTCCCGACGTGACCGCGATGAACTCCTTCGAGCACCCCGATGCGGTCGGCGCCCGCGAGCGCCGGCTGGAGCCTCGCGACGGCAAGCTCGAGTACGACTTCCCCGCCCATTCGCTCAGCGTCCTGCGGATGCGGCTCCGGTCATAGCCAAGAGGACCGTCGCCCGGCGCTTACCAACGGGCCTCCGGGCCCGACAAGGATCCCCGCGTGCAGCTAGTAGTGAAACTCCGCCACGGTGACGTGACCCTGTTCGAGCGGGTACGTCCGCACCGTCATCGACTCGGCGTTCAGCCCGACGGGGACGCCGCGCGATGGGCCGGGCTCGAAGCGCTGCGTGGCTTCCGACGTTCCCGGCACGCCTTCGTTCACACCCGCCGGGACCTTACCGTCGAGCACGAAGGTGTCGCGGCCGTGGCCAAGATAGCCGCGCGGCCGCGTCAGCGTCACGAGCGCGCCGGCCCCGCGCTCCTTGTCCGCCGGCAGTCGCGGGCGCACGTGGACGTAGCGGCTCGAGCGTGGGAACGGGGTGCGATAGATGTGCGTGGTCGGGTAGCCCTCGGCGGTCAGGACGAACTCGTAGTAGGCGTCGGACCGGCCGCGGAAGGGGCCCCAGTGGCCGTCGGCGCCGATCGTCTTGCGGTGCGCCGGTTCGCCGCCGCGCCGCACTCCTGACGCGGGATCCACCTCGTAGACCTCCACCGTCGCGCCCAGCATCGGCACGTTCGTCGGCGTGCCGCCCGCGAAGCCACTCACCAGGCCGTCCAGAACGGGCGCCACCTGCGGGACCGGATCGAGCGTCTTGGGCTCGGCGCCGGTGATGAACGCGAACATCGTGTTGAAGGCGAGGCGGTGGAAGGCGACCTCTCGGTGATCGAGTCCGGAAAGCACGGCATTCGTGGCCCCGCGGAGCTCGGGCCCCGCGAACGTCACGCCCGTCGGCTGGCCTGGCATCCCGACGAACCGGCCCTCCGGCTGGGCGTACTTGTCGTTGCTGTCGCTGCGGATGGTCATGAAGCGGACGCCGGCGACGACTTCGTCCGGAGTATTGAGCCGCGTGAGGAATGACCCAGCGCCGTGGAACTCGTTGTTGAGGTTCGGGTTGGTCGCCTGGGTGCCGTGATTCGGAGAGCCGCCGAGGATGGCGTGGGAGACGTTGGGCGCGCCGCCGCCGAACTTGACGTAGTTGCGGATGGCGTTGCCGCCACGCGAGCTGCCAATGAGCACCACCTGCTTCTGCCCCGTGCGCGCCAGGATCTCGGCCACCTTCGCGGCCAGCTCGCGGAGCGCGTCGTCGGCGCTGCTGCGGTTCTCCTGTGGCTTCGTGTCGTCGGTACGCGCGCTCGGATGCGTGAAGTCGATGGCGAACAGCCGCGCGGGGTCGTAGCCGTTCGACTCGAAGCGCCACACGGTGGTGATCCAGAGCGCCGCGTTGTCGCCGTTGCCGTGCACGAAGAGAATCGGCGGCGACAGCTCCGCGCCGCGCGCGGGCGGCGCCAAGCCGGGGCCGGCGAGAAGAGAGGCGACGGCCACGATGGAGACCAAGGCGCGCATCGGCAGCGAGTATGCCCCAGCGCGAGCCCGTTTCAAGGGGGGGGTGAGGCCGGCGACCTCGGCGAAGCGGAGCGGCCCGCGAGGTGCTACATTCTCTCCCGGCCGCGGAATCCTCCACAGACCCGGAAAGGACGGACCATGGGAACGATCACGGGCTCGGAAGTACTGGCGCAGTCGCTCCGGTCGCAGGGCACCGACACCCTCTTCTACCTGATGGGCGGGCCCATGCTCGAGACCGAGGCGGCCTGCATCGCCCTCGGCATCCGGGCGATCGACACGCGGCACGAACAGGCGGCGGCGCTCGCGGCGCACGCCTGGACGCGGGTGACGCGGCGGCCCGGCGTCTGCATGGGCTGCTCGGGCCCGGGCGCGACGAACCTGCTCACGGGCGTCGCCAACGCTTTCACCGACGCCGCGCCCCTCGTGGCGATCGGCGGGTCGAGCCCCCGAGTCTTTCTCGGGATGGAGGCTTTCCAGGAGATCGACCAGGTCGCGGTCTTCCGCCCGGTCACGAAATGGGCGGAGCGGATCTACGACGCCAGGCGCATCCCCGACGTGGTCGCGACGGCGTTCCGCCAGGCGACGACGGGGCGCCCAGGCCCGGTCTATCTGGATCTGCCGGGCGACGTGCTGGGCGAAAAGGTGGAGGAAGAGAGCATCGTCTATCCGGCCGCGTGGCGCCCGGCGCCGCGCACGTTGGGCGATCCCGGTGCGATCCGCGAGGCGATCGCGCTCCTCGCGAAGGCCGAGCGCCCGGTCGTCATCGCCGGCAGCGGCGTCTGGTGGTCCGACGGGGCGGCCGCGCTCCAGGCCTTCGTCGAGACCGCGGGCATCCCCTTTTACACGACGCCGATCTCGCGCGGGCTGATCCCTGAAGACCACGCGCTGGCGTTTCTCAACGCGCGGAGCAAGGCCTTCACCGAGGCGGACGTGGTGCTGGCGGTGGGCACGCGCTTCAACTGGGTCATCCAGTTCGGCCGTCCGCCGCGCTTCGCCGCCGACCTCAAGGTCATCCACGTGGACGTGAACCCGACCCAGCTCGGCCACAACCGCGCCGTGGACGTGCCGATCGCGGGCGACGCGCGCGCGGTGCTCGAGCAGCTCCGGGCGGAAGCCGAGGGCAAGATCGACCCGCGCCGATACGCGGCCTGGACGGGCAAGCTCCGGACGCTCGACGCCGAGAAGTCGGCGGAGATGGACAAGGCCATGTCCGCGAACACGGCGCCCATCCATCCGCTCCGCCTCTGCAAGGAGGTGCGCGACTTCCTCCAGCGCGACGCGATCCTCATCGTGGACGGCCAGGAGATCCTCAACTACGGCCGGCAGGCGATCCCGACCTTCGTGCCCGGCCACCGGCTCAACTCGGGCGCGTTCGGGTGCATGGGCGTCGGCCTGCCCTTCGCGGTCGGCGCGAAAGTGGCCAAGCCGGACGCGCAGGTGGTCGTGCTTCACGGCGACGGCTCGTATGGGATCAACGCGATGGAGATCGACACGGCGGTCCGCCACAAGATCCCCATCGTGGTCGTCATCAGCAACAACGGCGGGTGGACGGCCAACGCGCCGTGGACGCGCCCGCTGCCCAAGCCGGGTCGGAACCTCGGCCACACCCGCTACGACAAGATCGCGCAGGACCTGGGCGCCCACGGCGAGTTCGTCGAGAAGCCGCACGAGATTCGGCCGGCGCTCGAGCGCGCCTGGGCCTCAGGGAAGCCGGCCGTCGTCAACGTCGTCACCGACGACAAGGCGCGGGCGCAGACCGTGCGCTTCTCCGCGTACACGACCTAGGAGCCTGCGCGATGTCAAAAGCGCTCGACGGGATCCGCGTGCTCGACCTGACCCAGTACGAGGCGGGACCGAGCTGCACCCAGATGCTCGCGTGGCTCGGGGCCGACGTCATCAAGATCGAGGCGCCGGCGGGCGAGCCCGGCCGCACGGCGCTCTCCGACAAGCGCGGCGAGGACGCGTGGTTCTTCCTCCTGCTGAACTCCTGCAAGAAGGGCGTGACGCTCAACCTCAAGGCGCCGCGCGGCTGCGCGATGTTCAAGGAGATGGTGAAGCGCGCGGACGTCGTCGTGGAAAACCTGGGCCCGGGCGCCATGGACCGGCTCGGCCTGGGCTACGAGGCGCTCCACAAGCTCAACCCGCGCGTCATTGCAGCCTCGGTGAAGGGCTTCGGCAGCGGCGGGCCGTACGCGGAGTACAAGAGCTTCGAATGGATCGCGCAGGCAATGTCGGGCGCGATGAGCATGACGGGCTCGCCCGACGGCCCCCCCACGAAGGCGATCGGCGGCCTGGCCGACACGGGCGCGGGTCTTCATACGGTGATCGGCATCCTGGCGGCGATCATCCAGCGGCAGGCGACGGGCGTGGGGCAGCAGATCGAAGTCGCCCAGCAGGATTCGGTGGTGAACCTCCTCCGCATCCACCTGCGCGACAGCTACGCGACCGGCAAGCCGGTGCCGCGGCAGGGCAACCGCTCGCTGAACGCGGCGCCGTCGAACCTTTACCGCTGCCGCCCCTTCGGACCGAACGACTACGTCTTCATTCACGTCGCCACCGTGGAGATGTGGAAGGCGCTCACCACGATCCTCGGCCGCCCCGAGCTGGGCGACGATCCGCGCTACGCCGACCGGCGCGACCGCGTCCAGTTCATCGACGAGATCGACCCCATGATCGAGGCGTGGACGGAGAAGCGCACGAAGCACGAGGTGCTGGAAAGCCTGGCGCCGAAGGGTATTCCGTGCGGGGCCGTCCTCGACTCGACCGAGATCCTGGCGGACCCGCACCTGCGCCAGCGCGGCATGATCGTCGAGCTGGAGCACCCGAGCCGCGGCGCCTACCCGATGCCCGGGAACCCGGTGCGCCTGTCCGACTCGCCCACCGACATGACGCGCGCGCCACTCCTCGGCGAGCACAACGCGGAGATCTACGGCGAGCTGCTCGGCTACGGCAGCTCGGAACTCGACGCTCTTCACCGCGACGGCGTCATCTGACGGAGACGCCGATGAAACGCTCGCTGCGAAGCATGGTCGCGCTGGTCCTGCTCGCGCTGGCGTCCGCGGCGCCCGCCGCCGCGCAGCCGAGCGGCACCATGACGTGGGCCGTCCACGTCACGCTCGCCACCCGCTGGCTCGATCCGGCGGAGACCGAATCCGAGATCACGCCGTTCATGATCTTCTACGCGCTCCACGACGCGCTGGTCAAACCGATGCCCGCGAGCCTCAACGCGCCCAGCCTGGCCGAATCGTGGACCGTGTCGAAGGACGGGCGCGTCTGGGAGTTCGTGCTCCGCAAGGGCGCGCGCTTCCACAACGGCGATCCCGTCACCGGCGAGGACGTGAAGTTCTCCTTCGAGCGATACCGGGGAGCGGCCGCGCCCATCCTCAAGGAGCGGGTGCGAGAGGTGCAGGTGGTGGACCCCGGCCGCGTGCGCTTCCATCTCAAGGACCCCTGGCCCGACTTCATGACGTTCTACGGCACCAGCGCGTCCGGCGCGGCCTGGATCGTCCCCAAGAAATACGTCGAGAAGGTCGGCGAGGACGGGTTCCGAAGGGCGCCCATCGGCGCCGGCCCCTACAAGTTCGTGAGCTTCCAGCCCGGGATCGAGCTGGTGCTGGAGGCTTTTGACGGCTACTGGCGCAAGGCGCCGACCGTGAAGCGCCTCGTGCTCCGCAGCATTCCCGACGAGTCGACGCGCGCGGCGGCGCTCAAGCGCGGCGAGGTGGACGTCGCCTACTATCTCAACGGGCCCATTGCCGATGACGTCCGGCGCACGCCGGGCCTCACGCTGAGCGCGACGCGCACGAACGGCGTTTTCTTCCTGATGTTCCCCGATCAATGGACGGCGGGCTCACCGTGGGCGGATCGTCGCGTCAGGATGGCGGCGAGCCTGGCCATCGACCGCCAGACGATCAATGAAGCCGAGTCTCTGGGGTTCTCGGGGCCCACGGGCAATATCGTTCCTCGCCACCAGGAGTTCGCGCTCCCTATCCCGCCCGATCCATACGACCCGAAGCGCGCGAAGGCGCTCCTCGCCGAAGCCGGCTATCCCAACGGGCTCGACGCGGGCGAGTTCACGCCGTTCCCCCCGTACAACTCGATGGGCGAGGCCATCGCGAACTATCTCAGCGCCGTGGGCATCAGGACCCGCGTGCGCACGATGGAGCGCGCCGCCCTCCTGTCCGCCTGGCGGGACAAGAAGCTCAAGGGACTGTTCGTTGGAGCGACGGGTTCGGCGGGCAACGCCTCGACGCGCTTCGAGGCCCTCGCGACCGCCCGAGGCGTCCTGTCATACGGGTCGATCCCGGAGGTCGAGGGCCTCTTCCAGGCACAGATCCAGGAGATGGACCGCAAGAAACGGGAAGACATGCTCCTCCAGATCCAGCGCATCGTTCATGAGCGCATGATCTTCGCGCCCATCTGGGAAAACGGGTTCATACGGGCCTTCGGGCCGCGCGTCGAGGAGGCCGGGCTGACGCTGATCCCCGCATTCCCCTACTCGGCGCCGCTCGAAGACGTTCGACTGAAGCGATAGCCGACGAAAGGAGTCCTGCCATGGCACGCGCGTACAACGTGATCGACGCCGATGGACACGTGCTCGAGCCGGTGGACATCTGGGACAAGTACATCGACCCGGCGTACCGCGGGGTTGCGCCGCGGATCATCGCGGACACCGACGGCAAGGAGCGCCTGCTCATCGAGAACCAGGTGTTGGGAAGCAAGAAGGGCTTCGGCGTCATCGGGGCCATCGGCTCCCGGGACCACGAGGTGCCCGAAGACACCATGAAGTACACGGACGGCCGCAAGGGCGGCTTCGATCCCCACGCGCGGATCCCGGACATGGATCTCGACGGGATCGACGCGGCCTTCCTGTATCCGAGCGTCGGCCTCTTCGCCGGCGCGATCCAGGACCCCGGGCTCGCCGCGGCCGTGTGCCGTGCCTACAACCGCTGGCTGGCCGACTACTGCCGCCCCTACCCAGACCGCCTCTTCGGCGTGGCCATGCTGCCCCTGCAGTCGATCGACCTGGCCATCGAGGAGATGCGCTACGCGCGGAAGGAGCTCGGCATGCGGGCCGCCTTCGTCCGCCCCAATCCGTACAACGGCCGCATGCTCCACCATCCGGACTACGAGCGCTTCTGGAACGCGGTCGAGGAGCTCGACATCGCCATCGGCCTTCACGAGGGCGCCAGCGGCGGAATGCCCCAGGTGGGCGTCGACCGCTTCGAGACGCGCGGGGCCAAGCACATCATCTCGCACACGCTCGAGATGATGCTAGCCGCGATGAGCGTGATCTGGGAGGGCGTCTGCGACCGTCACCCGAAGGTGCGCATCGCCTTTCTCGAATCAGGCGGCGGGTGGATCGCGGGGTGGCTCGACCGCATGGATCGCCACTTCGACGACAAGGGCTTCAACGACTCGGGACTGTCCATGCGCCCGACCGAGCTGTTCCGCCGCAACTGCTGGATCTCGTTCGAGCCCGTCGAGGGCAGTCTCTCCGTCCTCGCCGACTACATCGGCCCGCACAAGATCCTGTGGGCGACCGACTACCCGCACCCCGACGGCTTCTTCCCCGGCGCGCCGAAGCTGATCGCCGACCGGCCTGAGCTGTCTGCGGAGACGAAGCGCCAGATTCTCGCGGGCGGCGCGCGAGGCTTCTACAAAATCTAGAGAATCCGCAGGCGGCTCAAAAAGGTCCAGATGCGAGGCGGCGCCCCGCCGTTCGAGGTGAGCGACGGCCCGTGCCGTCGCGAGACGAGGGTTGAGTTGATTCCGCAGACGAACCGCACGACTGTCTCAGCCCTCGCCTCGTGGCTTCGCCCCTCAGCTCGAACAGCCACGAGCGTACGGCCGAGGGCGCCAACGAAGCAGATGGGCCTTTTTCAGCCGCCTGCTAGAGTTTCCAGTCTTGGTACCAGGTTGAGTCCGCGCCGATGCCTTCGCGCGCCACCGAGACGTCGATCAGGTACGGCCGGTTCTCGCGGGTGACCTTGTCGAGGCCTCGCCGCAGCGCCGGCTCGAGATCCTTCGGGCTGGTGACGGCCTCGCCGTCCACGCCCTGGGAACGGGCCAGCCCGACGTAGTCGGTGGCGGGCGCGCTCAGGTAGAGCCCCGGATACTTGCCGTCCAGGATCATCTTCGCGTCCGGCATGTCCTTCGCCCAGTTGTGCCGCACGATCTGATAGCTCTCGTTGTTCGAGACGATCGTCAGCACGGCGGTGTTGTAGCGGGCCATCGTCCAGAAGCCGGCGGCGCTGTACGTGAGCGCGCCGTCGCCCAGGTGCAGCACGACGGGCCGCTCGCGCCCGACGGCGAGCTTGGCGCCGATGGCGGCGCCCACGCCAAAACCCAATGACCCGCCCCCGCTGCGGGTCCAGGCCATCGCGTCGTGGCCAAAGGACATGAGCGTCGTCCGGGCGGTCGAGCTCTCCTGGACCATGACGGTATTGCGCGGCAGGAGATCCGCCAGCTGCGCTTCGAGCCGGCTCGGATGCACCGTCGTGTCGTGCTCGTGCTCGCGGACGAGATCTTCTTCACGCTGGATCAGCCGCTTGGCGTAGGCGCGCACCGTCGCCCGCTCGCGCTTCCAGGCCGCCACGCGATCGGCGGGATGGAGACGCGTCAGCGCCGCCGTGAGGCTCGACAACGTCTCGTGCAGCTCGCACTGGGCGGCGACGTCGAGCGGATAGTGGCGGCCCATGAGCAGCGGATTCGGCCCGATCTGCATCACGGAGGGCTCCGTGACAGGGCCGTGAACGCCCTGGCAGCCGACCAGGAAAATCAGGTCAGGCTCGAGCCCCGCGGTCTTTTTAAACTCCGCCGACACCGGGTACATGCCGCAGAAGAGCGGATGGCGCGAGGGGAAGTTGGCGAAGATCTGCCGGCTGCTGAACACGGGCGCCTCGAGCGCCTCGGCCAGGCGCACGGCTTCGGCCTGCGCGCCCTCGCGCCAGACGTCGTCGCCGAACATCAGCACAGGGCAGCGCGCCTCGCCGAGCCGCCGGGCGATCGCCTCGATCGTCTGCGGGCGCGCCGGCCCCGGCCGCTCGATCTGGTACTGCGCGTCTTCCCCGATCTGGGCTTCCAGTCCATCCCGATTCAGGAGCTCGGCGCTGATGGAGAGGTAGACCGGGCCCGTCGGAGGAGTGGTGGCTTCGCGGAGGGCTCGAGTGGTGGCGACAGTGATGGCCGCCGGGTTCGCGTGCACCTGGTAGGCGCAGCGGGCCTCCTTGGTCAGTGGGCGCATGGACTCGGCCTGGCTCAGTCCCGGAAACGGCGCCAGGCCGCGAAAGTCCTGGAGCTCGGACGCCCAGTCCCCCGCGATGACCAGGAGCGACGAGCCGGCGACCTGAGCGTTGAAGAGCTGGCCGGCCAGCTGGTAGGAGCCGCCCATCACGTGGGCGATGATGACGCCGACCTTCCCGCTGAAGCGGTGGTAGCCGTCCGCCATCGCCGCCACCAGCCCCTCGTGCTTGCCGACTACCAAGCGGTTATCCCCATCCTCGGCGATCGCGGCGAAGATGCCGGTCTCAGCAGAGCCGGGGTTCGTGAAGAGGTACTCGACCCCTGCGTCCTTCAGGGTCTGGAGCAGCAGCATGCCGCCGGTGCCGGTGATGGTCTTCCGCATGGTCTCCCTCACGCTCGAGTAGGGTTCACGGCCGCATGCCCCAAGGAGAGGCCACGATAGACGATCTTTGCGGGGGGCGCAAACCGGCCGGTACTGGGCCAATTTGCTTCGCCAGATCTACTCAGCCCTCGCCTCGCGGCGGAGCCGCTCGGCTCGAATGGCCGCGTTCTCGGTCGCTAGCGACGCTCGACGTACACCCACGTACGCTAGGCAAAGCTGGCTCCCTCGGGCGTGGCCGTTCGAGCTGAGGGGCGTAGCCCCGAGGTGAGAGCTGGGTTGGTTTGGCTCGCAACTTGGCCCAGTACTAACCGGCCGGCGGCCTTGTAATCTTCAAAGCCGGGCCGATGAGGTATCCTCTGCGCCGGGGGGTGCCATGCCAAAGATCTGGCGCGTGTACAGCGGGGCCGACGGACAGTCACACATCGCCGAAGAGACGCTGCTGATGAAACCCTTCCTCGACACCGAAGGCGCTCACGGGGAAACGACGCCGACGCAGCCCACGGCGGGCATCGCGTTTCGCGTCACGCCGCCTGGGTACGTGCTCGACTGGCATTGCGCGCCCCGCCGGCAGTACTCGATCTCGCTGTCCGGGACCGCCGAGATCGAGGTGGGCGACGGCACGGTGGCGCGGATCGGGCCGGGCGACGTGGTCCTGGCCGAAGACC